>CBDVDF010000052.1:0-8132 GCA_965372675.1 uncultured Desulfobacterales bacterium | reverse complement strand
TTTGTAACACTATTATCGACATAGGTGGTGCCCGGCTGCCTGAAGATCTTGTTTTTTTGATCATACTTCCAGCCCGTAAAGGCATGCAGCATTCCGTCATTACCTCCCACGTAGACCATGGTCTCCCAGCCTTTCAGAATACCGGCTTCTTCGCGGACTATCTTGTCCTGCTTGTAAGCGGCATAGTCCCGATCGGCATAGATGAAGTCATAGTTGTCCGGTGGTTGCTGGATGGTGACCGGGGTCGAATCAACGATATCCCCAAGTTTCCAGACCTTGTAGAGATTATCGACCATAATGGTCCGGTTGCGCATCGAGGTCCAGCCAGAGAAGCCGGTATCATAACCCCGCATATAGCTGATCAGGTTGAGGGACCTCTCGTTAATGGTCGGACCAAGATGCCGCCAGGTGTTATTGTCGTAGACTCCGAAATATGGCCGTAAAGCGGCCGAATTACCAGGGTAGAATTTGATCCCGCCGAAATAACTGGTGTCGCTGCCATCGGTATAGGTGAAGATCTGGCGGTCATCGGGCTCGGTCCAGGCCAGGGTCCGCCCCGCCTCCCAGATCGGCAGGACGGTGGCGATCCCCGAGGTGGTATAGTTGGTGTTGACGACCTTATCGGTACTCGGATACTTGTCGGCAGCCGAAACAACGAATTTATTGACCTTGGTATCACCATTCTCAACCGTGAAGGTTATGATCATATCCTCGGCCTCATCCAGGGCCAGATCTCCATCGGTGTCTTCCCGCATGTTGCCATAGCCATCGACCCAGAAACTCTGCAGATAACCGGCCCACTTCATCTCCAGGACACCATCGGTGTCACCGGTGGTCTTGGGCTTGAAATAGGCCTGGACCAGGGTACCCTCGCCTTCCGATGAGGTGGCCAGGACCGATACCGCCGTACCGGAGGCTGATTTGGCGAGGATGGCGGCGATCGCCGCCGCCAATTTGGCCTTCAGTTCCGCCCCATCCGAGGCCTCGAAATAGTTGTCCGGCAGGTTGTCTCCATCCCGATCGAATTCGGGAGAAACCGGCTCGCCCGGATCCCAGTCATTATCATTGTTTGTGTCGGTAAAAGTCGGCATGCCGTCGCCGTCCTGGTCTTCAAAACCACCATTGATGGCTGTGTCTATCAGGAGGTTTCTGGCGAACTTATAAGCGCCCGTATTCTTATCAGCGCCAAAAGAGGCATAGACGGTGTAGATATCAAGAACCTGGTTGCCATCAAGGTCGTCGATCAGTACGCCATTACTGTCTGTATAGGCAGGTCGCAGGTCATGGGTGTGGGCATATAAGGCAATATCATCGAGATAATCACTGCCGCCATTGTCAGCAACAGGGAAGGAAGTACCAAATTCGTCGACATATGAGGTGACACAGCTACCATCGGCGCTGCAGGGTTTATCTCCATCCCCGTCAAGTTCATCGGCATTAGTGCCAAGCCCCTTGAGCACGGTGGGGATCTTGCTGTCCTTGGTGGAGTCACCGTCGGTGATCAGCAAAACAAAATTATTGATACAGGCGACCTTATTGTTCTTGCGGATAAAGGGATCGGAGACCGGGTTGACCGGGATGCCATTATTTTTATAGTCAAGCCCCGACTCCGCCTGCTCCTGCTTGAAGTACTGCACGACCGTATAGAGGGTCTCGGCCAGGGGGGTCCAGGTATCCGCAGCAACGCCATTGATCGCCGACATATAGTTGGCATTGGTCGGGTGGGACTGGGTAGTATATTCGATCTTACCACCACTGTTACTACTCCGAAAAAATGTCAGCCCCCAGTAGGCTTCCTCCCAGAAGGTCTGGAGAATGCCACCGAGGTTCCCATCGGCGGTGAATGAGTCGGGATCAAAATCAGGGCTCTGGACAATAGTCAGGTCGTGATTGGTGGAACCGACATCCATGTAGCCGGCGGTACCGCCGCCGCTTCTTTTCATCTCGTAGTCATGACTATCAGCAACAACAGAACTAGCGGAGAGAAACGGGGTGGTGGCATGATTGGAGTCAACTTTGGTGTTATAGCGAACCGTCCACTCTCTGGACGATTGGGCCGAATTTTCGCCACTCAGGGTAGGGTTGCCAAGACCGTTCTTGGCCCCGAGCCCGCCGGTCAGGACCTTACGGGCAACATCTATCCGCCGGGTGGAGGCCCAGTTCATCCAGTTGCCGTCCCAAAGACCCTCACTGGCAAAATCAGCATCAGTAAGGCATTTGGGCGACCAGTTGGCCTCGACCGGGTCCGGGCTACTATAACTGGCAGGGTACCTGACCCACCACTCCCGGTCAGCACAGCCGGAATCGGCCAGGAGATTGTTCCAGTCTGCCACTTCGGCCGGCTTGGTCGGATCGTACTGGCTGGCATCAAGGTAGGAGATCTTTTTGTATTTATGGGTGAAATCCTTGGTGTCCGAGGTATAGAGCCAATCGGAGTTGAAATAACCGTAATAACGGGTGCCGGTTTCCGACTTGAAGGTGATATAGAGGCGGGGTCTGGAGGCATTAGGATCATGGCGCCAGCCCTCGTAGGAAGCAATATTGCGCTGGGCAGTGGCACTATGGACCGCATAAGTTAACTTCAGACTTATGCCGTTGTTACCATTCACCCAGGCCGGATGGTTTACCACTTCCTGGACCACACCTTCCAGGAAAGGGATCTGGTAGAGGTTGCCCTCTATCCAGGGGGTGACCGTATTGTCCTGAGTCCAGAACTGCTCGGTCTGGGTGTCGTCCCGGTTGGAAATGTTTTTATTGGTATTGGCAAATGCCGCTGAGTCGGCCGGGCTCGGTTCGGCAGAGACCACCAGCTGCAACGGCTCTACCAGGGCTGAAGCGGTAGTACGGACTGCCTCCATCTCAAGATAGGCCCGGAGTATCTTGGTGTCCGGGTCAAGAGTGATATTCTCAAAACGCATGCCGACCAGATTGTGGAGGATCCTGCCACCGCGATCTGGACCGGTCCGGCCGAGGTCGAGATCAAGACCATTATTATAGGCCAGGCCCGAGGATATATATTCCTCGGCATCACCATCACCACTGCTAACATCGTAATAGAGTGTCGTTTCCTTGCCATAAAGCGGCACATAAGGGTCGCTCCTAAAAGCAAGGTTGTTCTTCGGAATGCCATAGGCATTAAAGTTCATTGAGCCCGAGTTGTCGAAAATGACCATGATATTGGGCGGGGTCTTGAGACTGCTGAAGACCGGAACCTTGGAGTAATCGGCCAGGACCGGTTCGGTGATCCGGGCCTCAAGAGCGGCTGTCGGCCAGAAGCCGGCCAGGAGCAGTACGGCTATGAATGAAAAGCGCAGATAGTTAGTCATGATCATAAACCTCCCGCAGTACCTGGGATCTTACGGTACTGAACATTTATCTCTTCCCTGGCGTTCTTCGGCCCTTCGGCAATGGCAATGGCATCGTAATAGATCGCCACACCGCCGGAAGAACCGGCCCCGACACCCATTGACCCGGCCCCGAATTCAGCGCCGCCACCGGCCAGACCACGGGAACCGGTCCTGGTCACTCCGACGTTGACTTCCCAGCCATTGATCAGGAACTCGATGTCTTCATTGCCCCTAACTGCGCCGAACAACATATTATCGTCAAGATCACCATTACCGAAGACTACCTGGTCATAAAAATCTGTGGCACCATCATCTATATAGGCAACATTGGGATAATCATTACCGACCCCGACGGTGGGAGTGCGGCCCAGATCGATCGCCTTGCCGACCATCTTGGCACTGGCATAGGCCCCGGCATCCGCCGCATAGAAAGCGACAGTCGCCGCTTTTTCGTTGCCGGAGATCTGGACGTTGGTGGTACTTGACCTGCTCATGAACATTACCAGCGAGGTAAGGAGGATCAGGAACAGCAGGGCGATGCTCATTACCGAACCGCGTTCATTGTCTATGATTTTTCTGGTCATCATCTTTTCCTGTCAGCTTCTGGGGACAAGCCCGTAATAGTCAATACTCCGGAAACCACTCTTGATCCGCCAATAGACAATAACCCGGACCATTTTCGTATCATCGATCAGACAATCTTCACAGACGCTCCAGGCCACGTTAAAAATCCCGTTGGTCCCGGTATTCTGCAGGGCAGCGGGCAGCTCATCGGCATTTTCAAATGCATCCGGTACATCGTTGCCAATAGGCGGACCGGCAGGGAGCAAGTCCTCATTTTTACCGGTAATCGTCCCCATATCAACATCGCTATCAGAATCAGGAACCCCATCGCAAGTCGCTACATTTGTCCACCCGCTGCAGTCATCATCATCCAGCCTGGTGTCTGAGTAAGGCACCGACATCAGATCTTCGAAGGTGCTGCGGGCCAGCAGGGTTGCTTCGGTCAACCTGATCGAAAAGGCCTCGGCCCTGATCGAGGAGATCTCCAGGGCGGCGACCCCGAGCATCCCTACCATAAAGATCGAAATGCCGATAACGATCTCGAGGATGGTGAATCCTTTTTCTCCGGAAAACATATCAGCCTCCAGCCTTTATTTAGTTAAGTCCCGCATTTCGTGCTTTAACCAGGGCAACCAGTCTGCCCCGACGAAAATTATCCCCGGGACCAGTAAAGACAGTGTCAACAGTGCCGCTATCGTCTTCGTCCCGGGTACTTTCATAAACCTTGAAGTTTCTATAGCCGGGAGCACTGTTGGTCGCCTTGGTCACCAGGATTATCTCGATATTTCTGATCTTCGTTCGCTGAAAGGCAGAAAGAGGCTTGCTCAGCAAATCCGGTTCTCCATCCGGTGGCACGTCGTTATCTTCGTCGCTAAGGTAGATAAATTTCAAGCCGCTGACGTTGTTGATAATGTTTGTAGTTGTCCCGCCGTTGTTATCGCTCCTGACCAGAGGATCCCCGTCCGTTCCGGTCCAGGAATAAGTGACATCCTCGTCAGCGAACAAATCACCGTTCGGCGCGCCATCCTCGTCATTATCATCAACATCCCCATCATCGTTAAGATCACAGGTGAAGCGGATCTCGGTATCCTCGGCAATGACAAACCCTGCTTCGGCATTACCTTCCGGGTCATAGGTTGCCATCCGCAACTCCCGGACCATCCGCTGGACCCCGATCCGCAGAGTTTGATGGATCTCGGCCTGCTGTTCCTGGATCTCCATACCGATCCTGATCGCCACATAGCTCCGATACATGGCGACCACGGCAAGGACGGTCAGGAACAGGGCAACCATCAGTTCCACCAAGGTAAAACCGGATCTTGATTTAAGCGAGGAACACATCATATCATCCAAACCCTCAGGTTAAATTACTCAGGTCCAAAAAACATCGTCGAAAAGCCAAGTTCTTCAGCAGCACCGGTGTAATCACATTTGTTGCCCAAGCCACTGACCGCCGCCTCATATGGGGGCGGTCCCGCTACAGCAACATCATTGAGTCTTCGCGGTTCGGTAGTGCTGTCCTTAATAACCCAACACATCTCGGCATCACCATCCTTGTTCAGATCACTGAACAGTTCGATTCGGGAATCATTGTTAATGCCCCCAGGAGAGGTAATGGCAAAATTATGGAACTCAGTGCTGCCAACAGCAAAGTTAAGCATACCGTTGAACTCTGCATCAACACTAGTTGACAGGTCAGCTATATTAAAATACTCATCGTTGAGTGCATAATATTTTTCCTGAGCGGTCTTGATATCGAGCAGGCGATGCACACCTTCGGCCTGTCTGGTCCGGTAAACATGTTTCAGATAAGACGGGACCGCTACTGCCGCCAGGATACCGATGATCGCCACCACGATCATCAGCTCAATTATCGAAAAACCCTTATTGGAATTGGCATCGAATCCTCTCATCTTATTCTCCATAATATTTTTTTTGATCATCTGTTTATTTACTGTCAGCGGCTGACCCAGGCATTGTTATTCCAGCGCTGGATTCGCAACACTCCTGACTGGCTGACCTGCAGGACAAAGGGTTGAACCCCGCCTGCCAGAGCCGGAGGAGAGTACAGGTAAATCTCCCCGTTCTCATCAGCGCCGCCATCCGGCAGGAACTGCACATTGAGGGCACCAGCACCGGCCGAAAAAGTAATCCCGTCAACAACGTCTACCGGCCAAGTTCCCGAACCACCTTCTGCGACCGTGGCCACCGCTACCCCCGGCCCACCAGCTATCTCGGTGTCATAGAACTGGACGATCGGGTGCATACTGACCATAGCGTTGGCCGCTGAGTCGGGGCCGGGCTTGATCATCGTGTCGTCATCACCAACTCCGTCGTTATCACAGACCCCATCAGCGGCCCCTCCCCCGTTGTCAATACAGATCTTGTAGCCATCGGCATCGGTTGCCCCGGCACCGACAATGAATTCGACAAGAATCGGCGTATTACGCTTGGCCGCTTCGGCCCTGGCAAAACCGAGATCGCTCCGCAAATTGAATATGGCGCCCTTGACATCACCGATCGGCCGTCGGGAAATAGTGAACCCCCCAACCGCCAGAATGCCGATAATGGCCATAACCACCAGCAACTCGACCAAAGAGAAACCTCTCTCACTGAAACTGCCGGTGATCTTTCTCGCTTCAGGTTTGGTGGTCAATTTTATTTTCCCCCGCATGGTCAAATGCCTGTTCGCTTTTCAGGAGGCCGGAAGAATGGATTCAACCCAGACTCCGTAGCCCTTTATCCTCAATTAGAACAAAGCAACTTCCGGGCCAACAGCAAAACGCCTGACACGGCCAAAGACAACATCTTGATATTAAAAGATTTTTTACCACAAAACCCGCCCCTTTCCAAGATGAATACCATGGCTGATGTATGTTTTTTTTATAATACAGTTTTTTACTATAAAGTTTTTTAATAAAACATCCGGCAAAACATTCTCCCTACAGCTTAAATGGTAAATGGCCGGAGCTTGAGGAAAGCTCTTTTAACCCTGAGGGCGTCCGTTGGAGACAGCTAAAGACTTCGAGTCCCTTGGGTTACGCCCGCAATGAAATGCCCCCTCAGGTAAGCGATAAACTCCGAGGGGGCATTGAACAAAACCCTTGAGATAGTCGAGACAGAAATGAGCTATAAAGATTTGATATCGAGCAGGGAATTATAAACCGCAGAAACCAGATAGATGTTAGAACAAAAGGAAACAGAAGGAATCTTTGATCAGGGGAACTGTCAATACCAATTTCTACAAACCAAGATTACGGCATTTTACCAGGGTAGTCAAAACCCGCCGATGAAAATTGTCACCCGGGCCGGTCATAACCAGATCGTTCAGACCATCACCATTACTGTCCCGGTTGTTGCGGTAAAATCTGGTATCACGGTAGGCACGATCACCCCTGGTAGTGCGGACCACCAAGGTTATCTCAATACTGCGGATCTCGTCCAGTCTGGAAACCGGCGCAGTTGTTGAGGCATCCGCGCCGTCTGCCGGCAGCGCCAGCGGCTGGCCATTTTTGTCCAGGTAGACAAAATTGAGGGCATCGACATTCTCGATCACCGTGTCGCTGGCACCATTGATATCCAGCTGCTGAAGGTCAAAAGAGCCATTGTCATTGGGACCCGCCAGCTGATAAATTATATCCTCGTAATTATCGTCAAGTTCCCCGTCCCCGAGCTCTTCTTCATCTGCCTCATCGACCAGGCCGTCCCGGTCATTGTCGATCCCGTCATCGCCACCACCCCGCAGGTCCCTGGTCATTCGCAGGTTATCATTTTCTGCGACCAGAAAACCGGCCTGGACGTTTTTCCACCGCTCCGAGCCGACAAAACCGGCCAGCCTGATCTCCCTGGTCAAGTGGTCGATGCCGACCCGCAGGTTCTGCCCCATTTCAGAGACCTGCTCGTGACTACCGGCCACACCGGCAAAGGCGACAAAACTCTTATAAAAACCGACTATAGCCATAAAGCTGAGAACAATGGCGACCATCATTTCCACCAGAGTAAAACCCCGGACCAGCATCCGTTGCACATCCCATCTTTCGTTTGTTTTCATCTCAACTTTCCAGCTCAATGTATCTACTTGTAATCATTGATTACATTCATTTATACCCATAAATTCACTTACATATTCAAGAAGTCAGCACCCAAAAATCAGAACGGGACGGTCTGGAACCCTGAACCCTGAACCCTGAACCCTGAACCCTGAACCCTGAACCCTGAACC
>CBDVDF010000051.1:0-8174 GCA_965372675.1 uncultured Desulfobacterales bacterium | reverse complement strand
AAAAGCTGATATATAACTGAAGACCTGTAATCATTTACCGCCTTGCCGGCCAATTGGCAAGGCAAAACAGCCCCTTTGAGACGATGACCGGCCGGACCAGCGCTTTTCCAAGGAAAAAGAGTACATATCCTTGCCAGAAAAGGGGTAATATTTTATAAGGTTTAGTATTGTAGAGAGAGACTTACCGACAACACTACCCATTACGATATAACCTCCAGGAGGGTTAGAGAATGCTTATTCAGGACTGGATGGCCAAAGATGTCATGACCGTTGACGAGAACACCTCTCTGATGCGGGCGACCAGGATAATGAAAGAGAACAGTATCCGCCGTCTGCCGGTAGTTTCCCACGGCAAACTGATCGGGATCATCACCGACCGTGATGTAAAGGATGCCTCACCATCAAAAACCACCTCCCTCGACATCCACGAACTATACTACCTGCTTTCTGAAATGAAGGTAAAAGATATCATGACCGTCACCCCGTTGACCCTCTCGGGCAAGGAAACCCTTGAAAAAGCGGCCCTGATCATGCTCAACTCGCGAATCTCCGGTCTGCCGGTCGTTGATGATGAAGACCACCTGATCGGCCTGCTCAGCGAAACGGATGTTCTGCGCGGCTTCATCCACATGACCGGCATGCAGGACAATGCCATCCAGTATGTATTCGTCCTGCCCGATGAGCCTGGCTCGGTTACCAAGGTAACGGTCGTCCTTAAAGAACATGAAACCAGAATCATCAGTATCCTCACCTCCTTCGAGGACGCCCCCGAGAAGATGAAACAAGTAGCGATCAGGATCTCTCCCATTGACGAAAGCAAGGAAGAGGCCCTGACCAAGGAACTTAATGACAAGTTCAAGGTGATCTACTGCGGCCGGGATGATCTCAGCTCCCTGGCGAGCAAGTGATTGTTCTTTGAACAAGTAAAATAAAAAAGGTTCAGGGTTCCCGGTTTAAGGGTTCAAAGGTTGATGGTAACTACGGATCGGAGAGATCGCTCCTCCTCCGCCCTCTCGATGACGGACGTCAAGCCCCGTCACAGTAAGATGAACCTAAAAGGCATTGTAACCCTTCAGGGTGATGAAACAGTCTCTTCGCTTACTCTGCCATCTTGCCTCTTTGGTTCACGGTTCCAGGTTAAAAACATAAGCCCGAAATCCTTGAACCTCTGAACCGGTAACCCTGAACCTTGAACCTTTCCCTTTCACCTGGAAACCGGTAGCATATCCTTCTTAAAGGCGGTCATTACCACGCCTTTATCTCCCTCTTTTTTTATCTTCCCGGAAACAGTCTCCATCGGCAGAAAGATCACGCCATCGGGGACCGGGAACTTCTTCTTGCCGGCCGGACTGATCTGCAAGGATCGCTTCATAAAATCATACCATAGCGGCGCCGCAGCCCGGCCTCCGGTTTCAACCCGGCCCAGAGGCATACCCTTGTCAAAGCCCAGCCACACCCCGGCGACAAGCTCCGGAGTATAACCGACGAACCAGGCATCCATATTACGGTCACTGGTGCCGGTCTTGCCGGCTGCTTCCACCGGCAGTCCCCGGGCAGCCCGGCCGGTCCCCGACTCTATTACGCCCTTCAACAGGTCGGTGATCAGATAAGCGTCCTTGGGCGGCACCACCCGCCGACTCTCCTGAGTATCAGTACCTTTTTCAAGTATTCGGCCATGACGATCAGTTATCCTGGCAATGAACTGCGGGGTCCTGTAGATCCCGTTGCTGGCAAAAACATTATAGGCGTTGGTCAATTCAAGAAGCGACATACCGGAACTTCCCAGAGCCAGAGAGAGGTTATCGGTCAGTGGCGACGATATCCCCATCCAGCCCGCCAATTGCCTGACCTGGTCTATGCCGAGGGTCTGGAGAATTTTGATCGCCACTATATTGCGGGATTTGACCAGGCCGGTCCAGACCGTGGTCGGCCCATAAAATTCCCCACTGAAATTCTTCGGTTCCCAGGCCTCTCCATCTTTGGCTCCCTGCAGCTTCAACGGTTCATCAAGGATGATATCGGCCGGAGTTAGATGCCTCCGCAAGGCGGTGGCATAGAGGATCGGTTTAAAAGCCGAACCTGGCTGTCGTTTCGACTGCACCGCCCGGTTATACTGGCTGCTGTCAAAGTCGGTGCCACCGATCATCGCCACAACCCGGCCACTGCCGACTTCCATCGCCACAATAGCCGCCTGGGGTCGCTGGGAACCGCTGTTACGTCGCCGCCATCTACCGATACCAAGTTCAACTGCCTCGGCCGCGGCCTTCTGCAAGGGCCGATTCATGGTGGTCTGAACTGTAAGGCCGCCGGTCAGCAATGCTTCACTGCCATACTTCCCTTCGATATAGCGCCTGACATGCTCCACGAAATATTTTTCGGCGCTATCAGCCGGTTTTTCATCCGATCTCCAGCGCAGCACCCGGCGATATGCCCGACGGGCTTCCTCTGCGGTTATGTAACCGTCGGCAGCCATCCGGTTCAGGACGTAACGTTGCCTGCCCTTGGCCAGCTTGAAATTGACGAACGGGGAGTAACGACTCGGGGCCTGCGGCAACCCGGCCAGCAGGCTGATCTCCGCCAGGTTCAGTTCGCCGGCATGTTTATCGAAATAGATCCTGGCCGCCGCCTCGACCCCATAGGCCCCCTCGCCCAGATATATCTGGTTCAGGTAAAGATAAAGAATGGCCTCCTTGTCGAGAAAACGGTCGATCCTGTAGGCCAGAATGGCCTCCCTGATCTTGCGGGAGTATGTTTTTTCAGGTGAAAGCAGCAGGGAACGGGTAACCTGCTGGGTAATGGTACTACCGCCCTGGGAGCGCCGACCGGAGCGAATATTGTTCAACAGAGCCCGTAGCACCGACCAGCCGTCTACGCCGCCATGCTGATAGAAGCGACCATCCTCGGCAGCCACAAAAGCCTTGGGCAGCAAAGCCGCCATCTTCTCCACCGGCACCACATACCTTCTTTGCCGATAGAATTCAGCCAGGACCTCCCCCTGATCATCCAGGATCATAGTGGTCAACGGCGGGTTGTAAGAGCCGAGAGATGAGATGTCGGGGATATCTAGGGCCGATATAGAATAGAGCACGGTGCCGACCAGCAGGGAAAGGAGTGCGGCAATGGCCAGCATGAAGAAGGACAGATGGATGTGGTTCCACTGCCAGCTACGACTGGCAGACTTGCTCTTTTTACTTGAAGATGCCAATTTGCTTTGAGTCCCTGAAAAAATGATCGGTTACTTATGTTGATGGACTAGTAAAAAGTACCCAAAAGAGGCATAGCAATCCATCGTACCGCTTGACGATGACTAAGTAAAAATTCGGTATGCAGGTAGCGCAGACTCCGAGGAGTAGTGGTGTCGCGACAGCGCAGACATACATTCGTGTATGTTGAGCATTTCGCGTACCCGGTACGCCCTGCAATAAGTGCCCTTGGGGTGCGACGCAGTAGAGCGACTTTTTACGACGTCAGAATAAAAAAAGGCCGCCCCGGAAGGAGCAGCCTTTTTATACAACAAGTTTCAGAGTGTCACATTATTTTTTTATGTGACAGCCACCGCACTTGGTCGGTCCTTTCTTACCTTCGTAACCGGCTTTATGACAGCCCTTGCAGTTCTTATGGGCTACCTTCTTGTACTCGCCTTTAGCGGCATGACAGCTCACACATGTTCCTTCCTGGCCGGCAACATAGGGACCCTGTTTGCCATCGTCAGTCTTGGTGTGATGACAGGTAGCACAATCCATCAGATCCTGATGCGTTTTGTGCGGGAAGGTGGCAGGTTTCTTGCCAGCTTCGGTCTTCAGAACCATATCGGCAGGACCGGCATTACCGGCAACACTGACACCAACTGCAACGCCAAATACCATAGCCAGGGCTGCAACACAAAGTACGATTTTCTTAGCCATTTTTCCACTCCTTTAAGTTAATTAGCTACAATGAATCAAAATTCATTTTATTAGCAGATTAGACTTTATATTCGCTCAGGATAGGGATGTCAAGAAGGAAAAACACCATAGAAAACAACCCAGCCAGAGGGCATAATTCTTATCCTAATAATTCCAAATCCTTATAAATAAAAAAGGTCAAAAGCGAACCCCGCCGCCTTTGACCTTTTTTGTTTCCCAGCCAGAAAGAACTTTCCGGCAATAATCGTTAACTACCGTAGCTGTGCAACCCGGAGAGGAGATAGTTTACCCCATAGTAGGTAAATATCACCGACACGAAGCCGATGATCGCCAACCAGGCGATCCGCTTACCGCCCCACCCCTTGGTGAAACGGGCATGCAGGGCCCCGGCGTAGAGGAACCAGGTGATCAGCGACCAGGTCTCTTTTGGATCCCAGCTCCAATAAGTACCCCAGGCAGAATTGGCCCAGACCGCCCCGGTGATGATCCCGGCCGACAGCCAGAGGAAACCGAAAACGATAGTTTTATGGGTGATGTCATCGATCACCTTCAGGGGAGGCAGGGTAGCCAGCAGACCGTCGGGGTTCTTTTCCTTGCCCTTCTCTATGCTGGTGTCCCTGAGCAGGTACATCACTCCCAGGCCGGCGGCTACCGCGAAAGCGGCATAACCGACAAAACAGGTCACGACGTGGGCGATCAGCCAGTTGCTCTGCAGGGCCGGGATCAGGGGTTTGATATCCGGGCTGGTCAGAGAGGCCAGAGCCATGCTCAGAAAAGCAAAAGGGACCGCAAAGGCGCCGATCAGCCGGTTCTTGAATTTGACTTCCAGAAACAGGTAAAAGATCGCTATACACCAGGCAAAAAAGACCAGGGATTCATACATATTGGAGAGGGGGGCATGGCCTACTCCCATCTTGTAGCTTTCCACCCACCGCAGAGCGATGCCGCCGGTATTAAGGATAAACCCGAACAGGGTGAACAATGAAGCGGCCAGCCCCAGTTTCTGGGCCCGAAAAACGAAGATGCCTATATAAAGAAACGAGGCGGCCAGATAGAGAAATGTTGTATATCCTAACAAATCAGAACTGTTCATATCTATTCCTTTGTGAGTTTTAAGCTGTCACCCTGCTCCAGAAGGTCGGTCAGAGCAGCGAAATCATTTTCAAATCCGATCTGGTTCTTGTTGCTTTGTCCACTGACTTGCAGCCTGGAACGGGAACCATCCTTGGAAATATAAATCCAAACCTTTTTATGGGAAAGGAAAAAGGCGATATAAAGGCCGATCAGCATCATCGCACATCCCAGGTAGACAAACCAGACCCCGGGATCCTTGGTCACCTGCAGACCGGTGTAATAAAGCTGCCTGAGCTTGAAGGAATAATTGATGGTCGGCCTCTCGATGAGCACCATTTTACCTTCATCGACCCAGAACTCAATAGGCTTTTCAGTGGCATCATTGAACCAGATCTTGTGCCGATAGCGGCCCATCGCATAAGGCCCCATCTTGTTGGTTATCCCGAAGGTAAGACCCTCATCTTCCCACTTGACCGGCCGACCGGGACCAACGAAAAACTTTTTGGCCACTTCAGTGGCGCCATTCTCGATCTCGATCACATAGGAATTATCAACCGGCTGATAACTGGACTGGTAAAAGGTCAGGCCTTTATAGGTAAGAGGATGGTTGACCTCAATACTCTTGCTGAATACCTCTTTGCCATTCTCGAGAACGACCAGGTCGGAGGTGAATTCCTTGGGTGCGCCGGAATCATAGATCTCCAGTTCAAAGCGATCACATCGGACCTCAAAATCGAGGGGGATAGCCGGGTTGCCGGCATCATAGGAATAGATCTGTCGAGCAGAACTGCCCTCTCTGATCATTACACTGGCCTTGAAACCAAGGGCCGAACCGATAATAGCGCCGAGAAAAATAAACAGGATGCTGATGTGGACAGCGATGACCCCGAGCCGGCTCCAGTTGCCTTTCTGGGCGGCCAGCAAAACACCACCGTCTTTTTCGGCCTGCTCAAACTTCCAGCCCGGGAGCGTCTGCTCTACGGCCTGGGCCGCTTCCGCAACCGACAACTCAGAATAAAAGCTCTGCCGCTTCGGCATCTTGAGGATCCGGGCAATGTCTATCGCCAGATTATCCAGGGTGACCAGACGCCAGATGTTCGGGAAACGGTCGATGGTGCAAACGATCAGGTTAATGCTGAATACAGTCAGAAGAGCAACGAACCACCAGGAATTGTACATATCCGGTACGTTCAAGATTTGAAAGAGTTTAGCAGTACCGGGACCGAAGGCATCAACATAGAACTGCATCTCTTTACCCTGGGGTATAAGTGTACCGATCACCGAGGTGACCGCCAGGATAAAAAAAGTAAATAAAGCCAGTTTCACAGAGGAGAAAAAGGCCCAGAATTCATTCTTTTTCTTTTGCATTGGTTTTAACTCTGAATTGTTGAGGTGAAATTAATCTTATTTTAAGCCTGTCAGCTGACCAGCCGTTAAATAAAGCACAAAACGTGCCGCTCTGCACAAAGCCAAGCCAACCTATATTTATTAATCATTACAGCTACTTACAAAAAGACGCCGCAAATGCCAGATTGTACTCGTTAAACAATCACAGAATATTCTTCAACGCTGAGGATTATTCTGCAAATCCTGTTCGAGAGATCCGGCAATACCGACAAGGGGCAAAGAAAGGTGACCGATTTCGACCATCCCGATCCTGTAGCCTTCGCTCAAAGCGAACGAAGATACCATGAGCTACGCCGATATGTCAATCACTTCACACCCAGGCGGACCTGATTTTTTATGTCCGAACCAAGGTTGTAAAAGGTTCAGAGGTTCAAAGGTTCAGAGGTTCAAAGGTTCAGAGGTTAAAGCCTATAAGCATTGAACCCTGAAGCAAAGATGCGGGATGCGAGGGGCGAGATGCGAGGGGGCAGGGTTGAAATTGCCTGCTACCAACCTTGTCACCCGGAGCCTTTGTCATCTCGAAACGAAGTGAGAGATCTTTTCCGATCAGTAACATCCAGAAACCTTTGAACCCTGAACCCTGAACCCTGAACCCTGAACCGAAAATAAAAATATCCCGGCAGAACAATAACCCTTTAAAATATACTTGCTTTATCCACCCGGGGGTTGTATATCTCCCTGATTCAAGAACACCGCAAAGGAGTATTAACATGGCTAAAATATGTGCGATATGTGGCAAAAAACCTGCCACCGGCAATAATGTGAGCCACGCTCATAACAAGACCCGGAGACGCTGGTTGCCGAATCTGCAAAGCATCAGAGTTGCAGCCGCTGGCGGTAACAGTAAACGAATGAGAGTCTGCACCCGCTGTATCCGTTCCGGTGCCGTGGAAAAACCGGCAGTCAGAACGGCAGCAGCTTCCTGAGATCTACCCACGTAAACCAGTAGCACCAGCTTAAAACATTAACGGGCTGACGGATTTATTCCGCCAGCCCGTTATTTTATTTATAAAAGGTTCCCGGTTCCCCGTTCATAGGTTCAAAGGTTAAAAACATAAAACCTTGTACCCTCAAGGGGTGCAAATACCCTTCAGGGTGCCTTAAACCGGAAACCCTGAACCCTGAACCAGTGGAACAAAATAACCATTTTCGCGGAGTGAGTTGCCGGGAGAGGCAAGGAAGAAGCCAGGCTGCCATACGAATAGTATGCGGCCAGGCTGATGACGCAGCACATCCCGGTAAATCGCGCCGGCCCGGGACTTATTTTCGGTGGGCTTCGATTACGCCGGAGAGTTGCCGCAGCTTCAACAGCAGTTTTTCAAGATGGACCAGACTCTCGACCTCGACAACCAGGTTGACGATCGCCAGGTTATCCGATGAGGTTCGGGCTTCCATACTGATAATATTGGCTTCCACCTCGCTGACCGTGTTGCTTACCGTCGCAATAAAGCCCCGCTGGTCCTGGGCCACCACCTGCACCTGAACCTGGTGACCGGCCACGGTTTCTGCCGCCCAACTGACTTCGATATGCCGTTCCGGGTCAGTGGCCAGAAAGTTAAGACAACCCGCCTTATGGACAGAGATGCCCCGTCCGGATGTAATAAAACCGACAATATCATCCCCCGGCACCGGCATGCAGCATTTACTGATCTTGACCAGCATGTTGTCGACGCCATCAATAACGATGGCATTCTCCCGCCGGACCTTCTTCTTAGGCCTCTGGGCTCCCTTGGCGGCCTTGGCTGCCGCTCCCGCTTCCAGTTCGGCGACAACCTCGCCTCCTGCCCT
>CBDVDF010000050.1:0-8174 GCA_965372675.1 uncultured Desulfobacterales bacterium | reverse complement strand
CCCTTGCGGTCAACTGCCGCGACCACGTACGGTCTAATCGAAGGGCCATCCCCGGCTGACTCTGCCTCGATAAGATCATAAAGACGGCCGCCGGCGCATAATCTCAGGACGTTGGCCTGAATGGTGATATTGAATTCCATCGTTCGACCCTGAACCGCTTCGCCTACTTCCTCTGCCCGGGCCGAACTGACAGGGGCACAACAGACGAGAAGAAAAAAGATCGTCACGATCAAACAGCAAAATCTTTTCCTGCTAAACAGATATATCATGGTCTTCATGATCCAGTTTCTCCGCAAGATACCGAGAGAAAAACAGCCACCCCTGACAGTTACCCCAACTTGAGCCTGAAAACAAGGAGAAGGGTTAGCTAGCCCCTGTTCTCCCTGACAAAATCAGCCAGCGATTTCAAACTGGCCAGGACCTTGCGACTGGTTTCTTCGGAATCGATCCTGACCTTATAGCGGTTCTGGACCGTGAAAACTATTTCAACCGCATCAAGCGAGTCAATATCCAGCGGAGATTCCGGCCCGATCAATGGCGCTGTCGGGGAGATATCATCCGGAATGGGGCCTTTGATCTTGCAGATCTCACAGATCATCGCCACCAGTTCCTTTTCAAGTTCATCCATAAAAACACCCCAGAATATTTCAGATCATGATCCCCCGGCGCTCCGCACAAAGAACAGCCGGGCAACGAGCACCATAAGGATCGCAAAGGCCAGTAAGGACAATAATTCCCCGGTCACCGCCGAGAGGCCGGCCCCCCGGACAAAAAGATCCAGGAAGGCCTCAAGACCCCAGCCGATCGGCGAAAGAACACTTATCTTCTGCATTATATCCGGCATCGCATAAACCGGCACCATAACTCCGCCGATCGCCGAAGCCGCCACCACTGAAATAGATCCGAACATCGAGGCCTGTTCATAGGTCCGGCAAATAGTACCGAGCATGATCCCATAGCCGGTCGCCGCCAGGGAGACGGCAACGGCGACCACGAAAACCGCCAGCCATTCGTCACCGGGACTAAAGGCATCAACCCCCAGGTGAGGCAGGATGAATTTGCCGATCAGCAGGATTAAAGTAAACTGGGCAAAACAGACGAGCACAAACGCCCCTATCTTGCCGGCCAGGATCACCGGATACGGGACCGGCATGCTGATCAGCCGGGCCAGGGTTTCTTCCTGCCGCTCCCTGATCAAGGCCCCGGCCATCGGCACCACGATAAAGAACACCCCGAACAGGGCCCAGGCCGGCACATTATGCTGGACAGGAGAAGGCACAACGGTCAGACCTTTTTTCGAGGCTGAGCCTTGATGAATGACCAGGGCCGGGTCGGTCGACATTGCAAAGTTCAGGGGCGGGACGGTGATAAAATCGGCAAAATCACCGGCCTCCTTTTTCATTTCGCTTTCAATGAACCCCGGCAGTTGCCGGGAAAGGGCTCTGATCCTCTCCCCTACCTCGAATTCCATGACCACCATCGCCAGCGAATTCTGCATCGCCGCCCGGAAGCCGCCCATTACGGTGGGGTCAAAAAGGAGTTCAAGTTCCGGCACTGTTTCTCCCCCAACTTCCCTTCCGGACAGAGAAGCTTGCACCTCATCGGCAAGTCTGACAATCAGTCGCCTGGTCGTTTCCGGTCTGATGATTATACAGGCCTGATAATCACCACCGGCAACCAGCTCAGTCGCCTCTCCGGCTTCAACCGGGCGCCCGTCGATCTCCCGGACCAGTTCCAGACGAGTCATCCGCTCAGCGATGCGTTCTCCCAGCAGGTCCTTATCCTGATCGACCAGAATCACCCGGGCCGAACTCTCACCCATCAATTTCTGGACATTGTCCTGGACCAGGGTAATGATCACCACCAGTACCGCCGGCATCAAAAAGAGGACCAGCAGACCGGCCCGGTCCCGCCACAGGATCAACAGGTCCTTTTTCAGGGTTGCTATTAATTTACCGATGATCATCCTCTTAGCCCAAATATTGCATGAGTATGTTTAAAAAAGTTAGCGGGGATGTCTGTTTATGCGATTTTTGTTTCATATTTCCAGCAAGATGTTTCTTTTACAGTTTGTGCCAAGATTACTGAATAGATTTTTTTAGATAGCGTAGACTTCGAACATACTCACCCTGCGGGCCAGCCGATATATTCGTATAGTCTGCAGTATAAGGCTCTCAGCATACTAAAGTATAGCCGAATGCCTTATACTTTGCCTATCGGACTTCGCTACCGGGCATCTCGACTGGTGAAATATCCGGGCTATTCCCTCAGCTTACGACCGGTCAATGAGAAGAAGAGATCCTGAAGAGTAGAATGATCCCCCTCGTTCATCAGCTGTTCCGGCCGGCCCTGCGAAATAATCCGGCCACTATCCATTACAGCCACCTCCGAACAGATCCGCTCGGCCTCTTCCATATAATGGGTGGTATAGACCATCGTCGTTCCCTGTTCGTTAAGCAATTTTAAACGCTCCAGGATCATATCCCGGGACTGGGCATCGATACCGACCGTCGGTTCATCAAGGAAGAGGAGCCTGGGACGATGAAGAATGCCGGCAGCCAGGTTGGCCCGCCGCTTCATACCCCCGGAACAGCGGTCGATCAGCTGGTCCGCCCTGTCACTCAGGCCTGTAAAATCTAGACATTCTTCGATCCGCTGGCGCTTATCACTCCCGCTTAAGCCGTAGAGACTGGCGTAATAGGAGAGATTCTCCCGGACTGTAAGCTGGCGGTAGAGAGCGATCTCCTGGGGGACCAGACCGATCTGCTGTTTGACCAGATCACCATCCTGCCGAACGTCGTTACCGAAGACCAGGACCCGGCCGCTGCTGGGCCGCAGGATAGTGCTCATGATCGAGATAGCCGTAGTCTTACCGGCTCCGTTCGGCCCGAGGAGACCGAAGATCACCCCGGCAGGTATGGTAATATCCAACCCGTCAAGGGCTGGCAGCTCACTGCCACGGTATACCTTGGTCAGGTCGATGACCTGCAGGGCGGGAGGCGATTCCCTACTCATCACCATCATCCCCCAACCTTTTGTTGCTTCTGGCAAAGCGGATAAAATCAAAAAAGTTGGCAATAAAACGGCGCCAACTGTCCGGCGATCTCCAGAGCATCGTCAGATAACCGAGCAAGACCTTGGGCCGCATGTAATGGGTCTTATAATACCGGATGAAAAGCTCCTCCAGCCGTTCCCTGCTAAAGCCGTGGGGCACGAACTGAAAGCTCATGCAATCCATCTTCTGCCAGTCCTCCTCAAATTCACCGAGCTCATGGATGTTCTCGTGGATCGGCGAGCCCGGAAAAGGGGTGAACTTGGCCAGGTTGAAATCATCGATCGGCAGGGAAAAGACATAGTCCATACTCTTCTGGATACTGCTTTCCGATTCACCGGGCAGACCCATCATCAAGAGTCCCTTGGTCCTGATCCCGGCTTTCTTGATCAACCTTATCTTGTCAGCCAGCATGACCAGATCGGCATTCTGGCGGTGCTGGGCCAGAAGGTCCTCGTCGCCGGTCTCGATCCCGAGGCTGATCATCCAGCAGCCGGCCTTTTTCATCATCTGCAACAGTTCAAGATCGATATGTTCAGCCCGGACCGCGCAGTTGAAAGTCATGCCCAGGGGTTTGTCGATCATCATCCGGCAAAAATCCTCAACCCGTTGTCGATTGAAGGTGAACTGGTCATCGTAGAAGTTTATATGACGAATACCGAAGCGTTTGTTGAGATAGCTGAGATGACGGTAAAGATAGTCGGCCGAATTATAGCGAAAACTGCGCCGGAAAACCGACCGGTCGCAATAACTGCAGGCGTAAGGGCAGCCGCGACTGGAAATGCAGGAGGTGTTGGGCGCTTTGGGGTAGTTGAAGATCGGCAGCATATAGGCGTCCGGGTAACCGGCCAGCTTTTCGTAGGCCGGAAAAGGCAGGGAATCAAGTTCCAGCTTGTCCTGCCGATAGCCATTGTAGACCACCTTACCGTTCCTGGCGCGATAGATAACGCCCTTGATCCCGGCCGGTTCCCGGTCACCGGACCTGATCAGTTCGGTCAGGGTCTGCTCTCCCTCGCCGACCACCACAAAATCTACTTCCGGAAAATCTTCCAACACCTTTTCCTTCAGGGCCGAGACATGGACCCCGCCGAAGACCGCCCTGATCCCACCGGATTCCTCCCTGACCATGGTGGCGATCCGCACCCCGTCATGAAAACTCGAGGTGGTGCAGCTCAGACCGATGTAGGCCGGCTTCTGCTCACGAATATAGGCGATGATCAGCGAATCAGAATCGGGATTGGCATAGCAGTCGATAATATCGGCAGTGATCCCTTCGCGTTCAAGGTAGGCGGCGATCCCGGCCAAGCCCAGCGGCGGCATGATATTGGCCACTCTGGAAATATCCCGACCGGCTGCCTCCTTGCGATAGCCGAGGGGGTGGATCAAGAGGATCCTTTGCGGATCCAGTCCGGACGAACAATCACTCATCTCAAGCCACCTCTTGTCGATCAAAAAGGACCGCGGCATTGATGCCGCCGAATCCGGAATTGCAGCTCAGAACTGATGGTACATTTAATTCTTGCGATCGCTCACCGGAGACACAACCCATCTCCTGGTCAGCTTCCTCCAGACCCACCGTCGGCGGGATCAAGCCGGCCTCAAGACTCTTTACGGCTACCGCCGCCTCGATCACCCCGGCCGCCCCCAGGCAATGGCCGATCGCGCCCTTGACCGAATGAAAAGGCACCGAGTCACCCCAGGTCTGCCTGAAGGCCTTGATCTCCATCGCATCGTTGAACTTTGTGCCGGTGCCATGGGCGTTGACCGCTCCGACCCTGATCCGGCCAGCATCGGTGCAAAGATCCAGAGCCCGTAACAGACCGCTGGCATCACGGCAGGGAGCGGTAATATGACCCGCATCACATGAAACACCCCATTTACTGACCGCAGCCAGTACCGGCCAGTTTCGCCTTCTGGCCTCACCATCCGTGGTGAGCAACAGGGCAGCAGCCCCCTCCCCTAACGAGAGCCCGTCGCGCTGCCGATCGAAAGGTCGACATTGCTCTTTGGCCAGAGCGTGGAGGCGGGCAAAGCCGCTGGTCACAAAATTACTGAGGATATCTATGCCGAAATCCAGCACCGCTTTTTCTCTATTCTCATCAGCCAGGCGCTGGGCCGCATCAATAATGGCCAGGGTGCCGGAGGCGCAGGCCGCACTGACCGTGGAGACCTGGCCCTGCAGACCGGCTGTTGCTGCGATCCGGCCTCCGAGCGACCAGGGTTGGCCCGGCCAATCATCAGCCCCTTCAACCGACAGTTCATCAACCGCCCCCTTGGTCGTCGACAGAACCAGCCCAGTCTCAACTGGTATCTCCGGCAATCCTGCCAGAACCAGACGAATGAGCTCTTCCTGTCTTGCATCCAAGCCAACTTTACTACTCAGCCCTCTGACCGCCCCTACCGGCCACTTATGCAAAGAACCATCCAGAGGGCCCGGCGCCAAGGCGGAGTGTCCCGCCAGCAAACCCTGCCAGGTCTCGTCCAGATCGCCGAGGGCGGTAACGGCGGCTGCGGCTGCGACAACGATCATCATAACACCCCACTCCGCCACTGCTGACGGAAATCTTCCAGCCAGTCCGGGGCCACCAACATGACCTGGCCGGCCAGATCGGTGAAAAGCTGGACCGTATATGCATGAACCGCCAGTCTGCCGTCAGAGCTGCTGATCCGGTAAGTAAAGTTCAGTTTAAGGGCGTCACTCCAGAACAGGCTGGTTTCGATCTGCATCTCTTCACCGAAGACCAGAGGGGCCTGATAGTCCAGATGCATCTGGACTATCGGCGCCGCCACCTCCTCCTCGATCAATTTCCGGTAGGACAGGGCCGGATAGCGGTCACCGAAAGCAACCCGGCCATCATCAAGAAAACTTACATAATGGCCATGCCAGACGATCCGCAGCATATCGACTTCTTCAAAGCGAACCCGGCGACTGGTGCTGACAACTAATGGCGCCGGATCTGCAGGATCCGTACTGAAATATGATTTAGCAAAACCCATCTCTTATGCCTTTTCCCGGAAAATAATGGCACCGGATGAAACCGCCTTGCCGTCATGGGCCAACTTAAAACTGGCCAACCAGTTATCTTCTTCCTTTTTGATCTCCACTCTGACCTGGACCAGATCTCCCGGTCCAACCATCCCCTTGAATTTCAGACGTTTGGTTTTTACCGGTTCCAATGACCGCTCCAGAAGATCAGCAGCCAGCGAGCGGACAACCGCCAGTTGGATCACCGCCGGCAGCACCGGCTGACCGGGAAAATGGCCGGCAAAAGCGGGGAAATCGGCCGAGAAGCATAATTCTGCTACCACCTCCCGGCGCTGGTCGTCGAACTGAACTTTGCTGATCACTTGCTGCAGCAAGGGCAGAGAAGTCAGCTTATCTGTCGTTCCCATCACTTTCTCCCGCGGGATTACCCACGACACGTCTCTGAAGATCAAGGTAAGGCGCCGGCCAGAAGGAATTAAGCCTGGCGCCACTTATTACGGATCCTGATCCATAATTATTAATGAAATAGTCGGCTCTCCACAATACAAAAGGACCGAAACGCCTTAATTTGACCAACTGGCCGGAGTCCTCCTCACCAAAACAGAGCCTGGCAAAGCCATCCCGACGGCAGACCTCTCCAGCAAAGCCCTCTGAATTGAAAAACAGCCGGTACAGACCTTCTCCCAGAAAAGATGGCAAGCGCTTGTTCTTCACCGCCGATATGGCCTTGATCACCGTCACCTCGCCGCTGGCTGATACCCGCTCCTCAAGCAGTTTGATGCCGGTGCTATCCAGGAGTACCGCTCTGATCGCATCCCCTTCATGGCGCAGAACCAGTAGGCCGGCAAAAATCTCCTGATCGCCGCGCCCCAGACGAACCGTCCAGAGGCTTGGTTCAGCAACCGATAATTCCGGCGAAACGGTACTGACGACCATACCGCCACCGCAACCGGTAAGCAGCCCGAGAAAGATCAAGGCCAGCCATAGTTCTCTCATCCCTCGACCCCTTTGCCGATATGGTGGTCAAGGATCACCGGGGTAAGCAACAGCGCCGTCGGCCAGGCCGCCCCGATCCCGGCCAGAACCGTCACTCCGAGGGCATGAAGAACCGGATGTTCGGCAAAGCCAAGGACACCGAAGCCGGTCAGGGTACTGACCGCACAGATCGAGACCGCCGTAAAAGTCTTGCGGTCGAAACCTTTCAGGTAGGCCCCGGCAATAAAGATTCCATAATCAACACTGAGGCCGATCACCATGATACCCATCAAGACATGCATAAGATTAAGCTCGCCACCGGTCAGCAGTGAAAACAAGGCCATGGCAGATAGAGCCGACAAGACCGGAGCCAGGACAGCCAGGACCGGTCTGACTTGCCGGAAAAATACGGCGCAAATAAATAAGACCAGTACGGCGGCGATCATCGACAGCCTGACTATATCGCTTTTTATCTCTGTTTCGACCTCTTGCCGCCAGCGGCTGTTCGAGAGGACGGCGGCTCCAGGCACAGCCTTGATCAACTCATCAAAAAAGCTGGAAGTGGTCGGTTCGTCCGGCAGCATGGTTGCGGCCAGAAAAATCTTACCGGACCGGTCGTCGACCTGCCGGAATAATGACGTAATAAAAGGCCGCAGGGGACCGGTCAGCAGATTCTCGGGCCCGATTTTCCGGGGTTGCATTTCAAGACGCTCAATAAACGGCCGAAAGGCCTGGGCTGTGAAGCCGGTTTCAACTGCGGCCTTCTGGATATCCCGGTCCAGTTCAACTATTTTGCCGGCCCAGAAAGTCTGCCAGGCGGCAATATTCTTCTCCTGCCGCTGTGGTCCGGGAAGCACCGGCGACAAGGATTGTACTCCGGTCAGCCGATCTGCACCCTTAAGGAATTCATAGACCGCCTCATTGGTGTCCAGAACTTCCCCCTGGTCGGAACCAGAGGCGACAATAAAAGCCTGTTCATCTGCCTGCCCCCAAGTGGCGGCAAAATGCTCTTCATCAGCGCTGACCGAAGCTGAGGGTACGTCAAAAGCCCTTAAGTCACCGTTGTAATGCAGAAATGGCCAAGCGCCCAGACCACCGGCCAGCAAGGCGAACCAGACCAGCAGCTTCAGGAAACGCCATCGTCTTCCACTACTTTTATCC
>CBDVDF010000049.1:0-8227 GCA_965372675.1 uncultured Desulfobacterales bacterium | reverse complement strand
GAAGGTGAGAGTATCTATCTGGCCCAGAGCGCAACTGCGGCTGCCTATACAGGTGCGTGGGACCGGGAAGAGGCCCGGGGCCTTGAACTTGACCCCGATCGCTGCCAGTTCGGTCCTGATCGCCTCAAGATCTGCGGCCTTGATATTGTAGATCCGGAGATTCTGGGCGGTTGAGAGATAAAGGTCGAAACCGTATCTCTTGCCCAGTTCGCCGATCTTGTTGAGGGTTTTGAGCGGCAGGCTGCCGCCCGGCAGGATTATGGTCAGGGTCTTGATTTCTGCTTTGTCGCTATCACCATGCATTGAAGCACCTTTTTGTTTGGCTATCTTGCTGATTATATTGGTTTTATGTCGTTGATCTAAAAGCTCCCAGCTTGTTGGTCATCCAAAAAAGAGAGCTAATATAACTGATTTTCAAAAAAAGTGGTGGTGGAAACCGGCAACTGCGTTAAATACAGTATTCTGTAATCAGAAAAAAACATTCTGGAGAGGTGCCATGGGTAGTTACAGTTCTAATCCATACCGGGCCGATGCCAAGGCCAGTGACTCGATCGATCGCAAGCGTGAGAGGGAGAGACATTTCATGCTGCAGACCGCTTTCAAGAACAGTGAAGAACTGTCAACCCGTCTGGTCCAGCGGTTGCTTGACAAGCATATACTCGAGACCACCTCCGAGAGTGCTATTCGCGAAGCCTTCAGTAAGCAGCTCAAAAAGCTTTCTGACATGGAAGAACACGAGATAAACTTCAAGATCGCCCCGATCAGGCAATTGGTCCCCAATGCCAATTTTATCAGCCTCTACCTGACCCAGTATATTATCGAGGACCTGATCGATCATCGTGACATCGAAGACATCTTCGGCGAAGAGGGCGATATCTATATGGCCGTCGACTCCGTTCTCGATGCCCTTCGTCCCCGCCAGTAGAATCATTATTGATGGATATCGTCCATCCTGCCACCCTGCCTTCTCTGGTATATGCCAATGACAAGGGTGAGATCTGTGATCTTCCTGACCTTGCCATGGCCGGCCGTAGCGGCCGAGAGCATTGCCATCCACAACTTGCTGATCTGATCCCCCTGCCGGAAGGCAGTGAATTGTTTGTCCTCGACGACCGCTTGCCGATCGGGGTAGATCCCAGCAGCGACGAATTCCAAAAACTTGATAATGATCCGGAGAGTCCGGGCCAAAAGGTCCGGGCCGTTGCCGCTTTCATGGCGCCGGCCCATACCGTTATCCATGGCGCCGCCTTTGAGAAGGTTGCCGGTGAGGTCAGGAATCTGCCGCTTTTTGCCTATGCGGCGGTGGGTTGGCATGAAGGGAGGTTCTGGGTCAGCGGTTTCAGGAGCGATGATGACCGGCGCCAGGAGCCCGATCGTTTTGAGTTTGCTGCGATCAGAAAGGCCACCAACCGGCGGCTGCGGGAGCATCCAGCTAACCGGCTGATCCAGCACCTTGGCAAGTGCAGTCTCACCTACGGCTGTCCGGCGGCGGTCAACTACTTTATGGACAGTTGGGAGGCGCCTCTGCCGACTTCGCCGAGCTGTAACGCCGACTGTATCGGCTGTATTTCCCTGCAACCATCGGGCTGCTGCCCTGCCACCCAGGACCGGATAAAGTTCAGCCCAACTGCATCGGAGATCGCCGGAGTAGCGATCCCGCATCTGGAACGGGTCCCGAACGGGGTGGTCAGTTTTGGGCAGGGCTGTGAAGGTGAGCCGCTGATGCAGGCCGATACCATCGAGCAGGCGATCAGACTGATCAGGCAGAAGACCGATAATGGTACGATCAACCTTAACAGCAACTCAAGCCTGCCCGGGGCGATCGAGAAGCTGGCGGCGGCCGGGCTTGATTCCCTGCGGGTCAGTATGAATAGTGCCAGGCAAGATTATCATAGCCGCTACTATCGGTCTAAGGATTTTGACCTGGATGATGTCAAGGAATCGATCCGGGTAATGAAGAGGGCCGGCAAGTTTGTGTCCTTGAACTATTTCATCCTGCCCGGCTTCAGCGATGATCCGGCTGAATCTGCCGCCCTGCATGAGATGATCAAAGATTGCCATCCTGACCTTATCCAGCTCCGCAATCTTAATATGGATCCTGACTGGTATCTGGATGAGATCGGTTTTGAGCCTGCCGGCAAGCCTCTCGGGATCCGCCAGTGGCTGGCTGAGCTTAAAGAGAAGTTTCCTGAGCTCAGGTTTGGTTACTTCAATCCATCGCTTCGTTGACTTGCTGTCATATAAAGGAGAGATTGCTTCGTACCTCGCAATGACGGGGTTGATTCGTCATTGCGAGGGAACGGTAGTGACCGAAGCAATCTCCTCCTTTGTCGGATCGGCTTCGGTGAAAAGTACAAAAGAAAAGCTGAAAATTAGTGATGAGCATTTATCTAAAAACCTCGATTGCCATTTCCACATTTGGGTTTATAGTCTCTCTCTATTATTTAATAACAGCCAAGCTCCATATCCAGCTTAGGAGATAGATATGTCCGAAGAGATAATAGATGTATTAATAATCGGCGCCGGCCCGGCCGGATTGCAGGCTGCTGTGCACGCGGTGCGGAAAAAAGCCTCGGTGCTGGTTCTGGGTCGCCCGGAAAGGAGCAGTATCTACTCGGCCCATGTTGAGAATTACCTCTGTGTGGAAGGGGTTGTCGATGGCAGTGAATTGCTGCGGATTGCCCTCGAACAGGTCAAGAAATTCGGGGCCGAGATCCTGGGCGAAGATGTTCTGAATATAGAACAGGCTGATGATGTTTTCGCGGTGAAAACCGAAAGTCGTGAACTTGAAGCCAGAACGATCATTATTGCCACCGGTACCTCCCGGAAGAAGCTCAAGGTGAAGGGGGAGAAAGAACTGGCCGGGCGCGGGGTCAGTTACTGCGTGGATTGCGACGCCAACTTTTTCCGTACTGCCAGGGTAGCGGTGGTCGGCAACGGCAGTGCCGCCGTGGACGGAGCCCTCACCCTTACCGGCTATGCCTCGGATGTGTTCCTGATCACTAAGGAGTTGGACGTTTCCGGGGAACTGGCCGGGAAACTGGCTGACAGCAAGGTAAATGTCATCAAGGACTCCTGGGTCAAGGAGATCAACGGCGAGAACGCTGTTAGCGGTCTGCTGCTCGAAGACGATCAGTCGCTGGAGGTGGAAGGGGTCTTTATCGAGCTCGGCGCCAAGGGGGCGATGGAACTGGCCGTCAACCTGGGGGTTCTGCTGGACAGCGACACCTTTACCCATATCGAGACCGACAAGAAGCAGGCGACCAATATCGCCGGGATCTTCGCCGCCGGTGACATTACTGGCCACCCATACCAGATGGCCAAGGCGGTGGGTGAAGGTTGTGTGGCCGGTCTTGCGGCGGCCAACTATGCCCGCAAACAGAAAAAGACCTGAAGTCGGCAGCATGAAGAGCGACGAGGATTATATGAAGATGGCCCTGGCGGAAGCCCGCCAGGTTGCAGAACGTGGGGAGGTGCCGATCGGGGCGGTCGTGGTTGGTCCGGATGGTCGGATTCTGGGCCGGAGCGGCAACCGGCCCATTGAACTGCATGATCCATCCGGCCATGCCGAGATGCTGGCCATGCGGCAGGCGGCCGGTGCGCTTGGCAATTACCGGCTGACCGGCTGTACCGTTTTTGTAACCCTTGAACCGTGCCCGATGTGCGCCGGCGCCATGGTCCATGCCCGGTTGGCCAGAGTGGTTTTCGCCGCCGATGACCCCAAGGGTGGCGGGCTGGTCAGCAGGTATCGGATCGGTAGTGACGGGCTACTCAATCATGCCCTGGTTGTTGAAGGTGGTCTGCTGGCCGAAGAATCGTCCCGGTTGCTGCGGGAGTTTTTTAAGGCGAGACGTGGTAAGGGATAGTTAAAAGTTACTAGGTGCCCCTTGAGGGTATAAGTTTAAAGTTAAAAGTTGTGGATGTTACCGATCGGATTGTTTCTGCGTACAACTGCCCTGTCATAGTGACCTTGGGTTATGACCTTTTAGCAAAGACTTTATCTCTCCGTCATCGCGAGGGAATGGAATGACCGCGGCGATCTCTCTCCATTGCCCTGTCATCTCGAACGGTAACGCCGGAGAGATCTTTCTGATTCGTATCTACCACCCTTTTGTCTTTCAACTTTCAACTTTCACCTTTCAACTAAAAAATTCTTTCCTTCAATATAACCAGCTATAGCCTCGTTTAATTTTCTCTATCATTTTCCGAAAAAAACGCTATATTAGCTCCTTCATTCACTTGAGCAGACAACCGGAGAGGTGACCGAGTGGCTGAAGGTGCTCGCCTGGAAAGCGTGTGTGCGGCAACGTACCGCGGGTTCGAATCCCGCCCTCTCCGCCAGCAGGCTTATCAAGTTTGATAGCCGGGTCCTGCACAACAAAGACTCGCGAATTCCGCCAGGTCCGGAAGGAAGCAACGGTAGCGATCGTCTTTGTGTGTTGCAGGGTGCCCGGCTATCATTTTTTCTGGTTGCGCCCGTGAAGTCGATAGCCAGGTGTGAACTATTCAATACCGGCCGAAGTTTCAGATTTCTCGTCGCAAGCTCCTCGAGGTAGCACCCTAAAGGGCACTTGTGCCCCTTGAGGGTATAAACTTCGACTCCGAATGACAGCTCATGCGCGGAGAGATCGGAGTCTCGCTGAGCTCGCTACCTGCTTCGTTGCTTCGCGTCTCGCAATGACGAATCCCTTGTCATCGCGAGGAGCCGTAGGCGACGCGGCGATCTCTCCTCTATATAACATGATGAAAAGGTTCCCGGGTTCAAAGGTTCAGAGGTTAAAAACAGAAAGACCAGAACACTTCCAACTTTCAGTTCCCTATCCGTAACCACCGCAACTTTTAACTTTCAACTTGTAACTTTTCACTTTATAATCTCATCCTATGTCATATCTCGTTCTGGCCAGAAAATGGCGGCCGCAGGACTTTGACCAGGTAGTCGGGCAAGGCCCGGTGGTCAGGATCTTGCGCAACGCCATCAGTCGTAACCGGGTCCCGCATGCCATGTTGTTCAGCGGCGTGCGGGGGGTGGGCAAGACCACTCTGGCCCGGATCATGGCCAAAGCCCTCAACTGTGAAAATCAGGACGGCGCTCCCCCCTGTAACGAATGCACTTCCTGCCGCGAGATCACCGCCGGCACGGCCATCGACCTCCACGAGATCGACGGCGCCTCCAACCGTGGCATTGATGAGATCCGTGAACTGAAGGAGAACATCCGTTTTCTGCCGACCACCAGTCGCTACAAGATCATCATTATCGACGAAGTCCATATGCTCACTGATCCGGCCTTTAACGCCCTGTTGAAGACCCTCGAGGAACCGCCGGCTCATGTGATCTTCATGTTCGCTACCACCGAACTCCATAAAATACCGGTAACTATCCTCTCCCGCTGCCAGCGCTATGAGTTGAAGAGAGTGGGGTTCGGAGAATTGGTCAGCTTTTTTAAGAAGATCGCCGAGGCCGAGGGGGTTGATATCTCCGAGGCGGCCCTGGAAATGATCGCCCGGGAGGCGGCCGGCAGTGTCCGTGACGGACTGAGTCTGCTTGATCAGGTCTTTTCCTTCGGCGAGGACAAGATGACCGACGAGGATGTCCGTGAGGTCCTCGGAGTGGTCGATAGCCAGGTTTTTGAAAAACTTGCCGGTGCCCTGCTTGCTGGAGAGCTCGGGGCGGCGCTGGAGATCCTCGACCAGGTTTGTTCGGCCGGGGCCGATCTGAAGAGGTTCACCACCGACCTGCTCCATTTTATCCGGGGGCTGGTTATCTGCCTGGAAACCAAAGATCCGGCCGTACTCATCGAGGGTTCTGACCGTGAACTGGCGGTGCTGAAGGATCTGGCCGGCCGCCATAACCGGGAAACGATTTTCTCTCTTTTCGATCGGCTTCTTAAAGGCGTTGCCGAGATGCAGTACGCGACCCACCCCCGCCTTGTTCTGGAGATGACCTTTGCCAGGGCAGTACAGTCCGGCCAGGTCGTACCGATATCAGAATTGATCGCCAGGATAGACGAACTGCTGGCCGCGGCCGGTGATGAAGTTCCTGCCGTGGCCGAGCCGCCGGCCCCTGAAAAAAAAACAGCTGAAAAAATAGCCCCGGAACCAGCCGCCCGGGTCCAGGTATCGGAGGCAACCCCTACCTTTACGGAAGAATCCCCGCCTGTTGAGGAACCTTCGGTGGATCGGCCTGAAGATCCAGACCCGGTGGCTGTCAAGGAGCCGGAGCCTGCCGCCGTTGAGGTTTCTGCCCCGGAATCGGAACCGGCCAGAGATCTGCGGAAGGACTGGGATGATTTTGTCGCATATGTCAAGGAGCGTAAGGGCTGGATGGGTCAGGTCCTGAAGATCTGTCTGCCGCCAAAGATCGAGGCCGGAGAATTGCAGATAACCTTTGATGACCTGACCGAATGCCGGATCCTTCTGCAGAGCGATAACCTCAAGATTCTTACGGAGTTTGCCCAGGACTTTTTCCAGATCGATCTCAGGGTCAAGGTGGGGGCCAGAGGAGGCGATGGTGGCAATGGCAATGGTGGCCAGTCTGGCGCACCCCAGGAAGAAAGACGAGCATTGTCCAGGGACCCCCTGGTCCAGATGACCACGGAGATATTCAATGGTCAGGTCGGTAGTGTCCGGACCGGACCGCGCAGCCGGAAGATCCAAGTCGGCAGCGAGGAGGAGAGTTGATGGATATTCAGCAAATGATGCAGCAGGCCAGGGAGCTCCAGGAAAAGATGGCCGGAGCGCAGAATGAACTGGCCACCAAGGAAGTGAGTTCTACAGTAGGCGGCGGCATGGTCACGGTTACGGTCAACGGTCGCAGTGAGATCATCGACCTCAAGATCGAGACGGAGGTGATCGACCGGGATGATCCCGAGATGTTACAGGACCTGATCAAGGCTGCGGTTAACGATGCGATGGCCAAGGCCCGGGAAATGATCCAGGCCGAAATGGCCAAGCTTACCGGCGGTCTGAATATCCCCGGACTTTTTTAGGTTTTCCGTCCTCTCGGACTGCTTACAATATGTAACGTGGCTCTATATGAAACTCAGCTTAGCAACTGGATCCCGGCTAAAAACCTGCCGGGATGACGGGCTTAAAACATGCCAGGATGACGGGCTGAAAGTCTTAATCGTCATTCCGGCAGGCTTCTAGCCGGAGGTATCGCAGAATCCAATCCATGAATCAACGAGTAGAAAGATTTTCAGCTGAGTTTGCTTAATAGCACAATATCGAATTGTCTGGGAATGCCCTGAGCTGTTTGTGTGAAATCTTTGCCAAGAGAACAAATAATATGAACGTTGTGCCGCCGGCCCTGGCCAGGCTTATTGATGATCTGAACCGCCTGCCCGGGATCGGTAAGAAAACCGCCACCCGTCTGGCTCTCCATATCCTGCGGCGCCCCCCTGCCGAGGCCCATGACCTGGCCCATGATCTGGCCAACCTCCATGAGGCGATCCATCTCTGTTCGAACTGTTTCGCCTTCTCCGAGAGCGATCCATGCCTGATCTGCGGCGACCCGGGCCGGGATAGTAGCCTGGTCTGTGTGGTCGAGGGTCCGGCTGACCTGATGGCGATCGAAAAAGTTGCCTCCTTCAAGGGCCAGTACCATATTCTGCACGGGGTGCTCTCGCCGATGGACGGGGTGGGGCCGGCCGAGATCAAGGTCGATGCCCTGTTGGCCCGGGTCAGGAAGCAAAAGGTGGCCGAGGTGCTGATCGCCACCAGTTCAACGGTGCCCGGGGAAGCGACCGCCTCCTATCTGGCCAGCCGCCTGCAGGCCCTGCCGGTGAAGATTACCAGACTGGCCTGCGGGATCCCGATGGGCATGGACATAAAATATGCCGACGAACTGACCTTAGCCCGGGCGATCGAGGCCCGGAAGGAGACGGGTTGAGAACGTTTTGTCTGAAGACAAAACGTTAAAGGCAGAAGGCAAAAGTAAAAAGTAAAAAGTGCGGTAGATACGGATCAGAAAGATCTCTCACGATGTAGGTTTATGAGTATGTCATTTAAAGGAGAGACTGCTTCGTCACCCTGAAGGGTTCCTCGCAGTGACGGGACTGAACCTCGTCATCGCGAGGGAATGGAATGACTGCGGCGATCTCTCCATTGCCCTGTCATCTCGAACACCCCAAGGGCACTCGAAGTCTTCGCTATCTCTTCCAGGGCGCACCCCAAGGGCACTTCTTTCAGGGCGCATCTCAAGGGCACTTCTTTCAGGGCGCGAAGAGAG
>CBDVDF010000048.1:0-8342 GCA_965372675.1 uncultured Desulfobacterales bacterium | reverse complement strand
TTCAGCTCAAGATCTAGCATTAATTATTTATGACTCTAGCCCAAATATTGCATGAGCAATTGCTCAACAGTTAAGAAAATCCAACCCGCTTTCAGGTGAAGAGGCCTCCGGCTTGGCCTGGGATCTGCCCAGACCGGACTCATAAGCCTCGCGGCCGGCCTCAACGGCCATCGCAAAGGCCCGGGCCATCCGGACCGGATCACCGGCCACGGCGATGGCCGTATTAACCAGGACCGCATCGGCACCGAACTCCATCGCCTCGGCGGCATGGGACGGCGCTCCCAGCCCGGCATCGACTATCACCGGTACTCTGGCCTGATCAATAATTATCTCAACCTGGAAACGGGTTAAAATCCCCTGGTTGGTGCCGATCGGCGAACCGAGCGGCATAACCGCCGCCGCCCCGGCATCCTGGAGCTTAAGGGCCAGGATCGGATCGGCGTTCATATAAGGCAGGACCTTGAAACCTTCAGCGACCAGTAGTTCTGTGGCCTTGAGGGTCTCAACCGGATCAGGCAACAGGGTCCGGGGGTCCGGGGTGACTTCGAGCTTCAGCCATTCACCGCCGCCGGAGGCCCGGGCCATTCTGGCCAGACGCACCGCCTCATCCGCATCACGTGCCCCAGAAGTATTGGGCAGAAAGACATAGCGCTCTCGATCCAGGACACTCATGATATCGTCACCGGGATCATCAAGGTCTACCCGGCGCAGGGCAACGGTGACCATTTCACTACCGGAGGCCTCAATAGCCTCACGCATGATCGTAGCGGAAGCGAATTTACCGGTGCCGATCAGCAGCCGCGATTTAAAGCTATGTCCGGCTATCGTTAACATCAACCGCCCCCCACGAACCTGATCAGCTCCAGGCAAGCGCCTGCCGGCAGAATATAAGGGGTGTAGTCGTCACGCAAGACGATCTTGCCGTCACATTCAACAACAACCGCCTCGGGGTTCAGCTTCAGGTCCAGGATAAGTTTCTCGATGGTCAGCCCTTCTTTGACTTCCATCTCCTTACCGTTACAAATTATCTTCATAGTTTATTCTTTCTCACTAGTCTTCACCAAGCAGGATCCGCAGGACCTGGTTGGCCTGATGGTGCGCGACGATCCCGACCCGGGGAGCCATCAAGCCCTGGCCCGGCTGAGCTGCGGTCTCGCCATCCCCGACCAGAAAAACCCGCTCACGGATCTTCCTGGTGCAGATCATGTTGTTGTCTGCATAACCGGCCATCCCGGAGGCCCCGACAAAACCTTTCCCATTGAGTGAGGTAAGGGCACAGCGCAAAGCAGCCGCTTTCATCCCGACCCCATCAAAGCATTCGGCCAGGACATCCACGTCCCGGAACAGCTCTGCTATCGAGCTCTCGGTCAACACTTCATCTATAATTTCAATATGCAGATATGGGTTGACCCGACGGAGATTGTCTTGCATGGCCTTGGTTTTTCTTTCGCCGACCTGGTCAACAAAATATTGTTGGCGATTCAGATTGCTGGGCTCCACCAGGTCGAAGTCGGCCAGGAGCAGATGACCCACCCCTACCCGGGCCAGAGCAATCGCCACCAGAGAACCCAGGCCACCGAGTCCCATTATCCCTACCGAGGCATCCTTGATCTTGTCGTGGACCCCCGGAGTATGCCGGGCATAAAGCAGCCGCTCCATCTCGTCGGCAGCCGGTTTTTCACCTCTGCGGATCAACCAGCAACTGTCACCATCTTCGAGGGGAGTTGTTGAAGAGGAGGGATAACCGTTAACGATAAAAAGGTCGGCATCCGGCTTGATCTCAGCCGCCAGATCAGCAACCACGAGTCCTTTTCTGAACTCGTATGGGGACTCATTGACCAACAACATTTATTAACAAAAGCTCTTTGTTTTTTCTGCCATCTGGCCTCTTTCAGAGAGGGAAACGTCCGGCAAAATTAAAGATACAACATAACCTGAAAGATCAGGAGATGGGTAGACTTTTCTCTCCATCATCCTGGCAAATTTCACCAACTGAGGACCCTATCACCTTCACATAAAAAAAGGCCGACATGTCAAGCATGTCAGCCTTGTATTACCTTTGAGGATATTTACTATTTACTAATTCTCTGAGTCAGTCGCTTCCGCCTTGTCCTCACTGTAATTGACCAGTTCAAGGATCGCCATCGGCGCAGCATCACCCAACCGGTTACCGGTCCGAATGATCCGTGTATAGCCGCCCTGGCGTTCCATATACTCGTCACGCAGGGTGCTGAACAGTTTGGCAACTACCGCCTTGTCCTGGATAAAAGAAAGAGCCTGACGCCTGGCGTGCAAATCTCCACGCTTGCCGAGGGTGATCATCTTTTCCGCAACCCGGCGAACTTCTTTCGCCTTGGGGGTAGTGGTAACGATCCGCTCATGCTCCAAGAGAGAGGTAACCATATTTCTGACCATTGCCAACCGATGTGAGGTTGTACGGCCAAGTCTTTTTCCTGCTTTTCTATGCCTCATTTCAAAACCTCTCCTTAATTTTCCTGTTCCTCTGCAGATTCCGAGGACTCAGGCTTCTCCCATCCCTCGATCTTAATGCCGAGACCGAGATCCATTTCAGCCAGCAGCTGTTTGATCTCGTTAAGGGATTTGCGGCCGAAGTTCTTGGTCTTCAGCATCTCGGTCTCAGTTCTCTGGACCAATTCACCAATATATCTGATATTCGCATTCCTGAGACAGTTAGCGGACCTGACGGAAAGCTCCAGATCATCCACCGGCCTGGCCAGAAACGGATTAGGCTCATCGCCTTCATCTTCCTTCTCCGGATCGGGCGGAGGCTCAACCAGATCCTCGGGAAAGTTGATGAAAACCTGCATCTGCTCCTTGAGGATCTTGGCGGAATAGGCCAACGCATCCTCGGGCTTGATACTGCCGTCGGTGTGGATCTCAAGGGTAAGCTTGTCATAGTCGGTCTGCTGACCAACCCTGGCCTGGCTGACCATCGGCTTGACCTTCCTGATCGGGGTAAAGATAGAATCGATCGGGATAACTCCGATAACCTGCTCTTCGCTCTTATTCTTCTCGGCCGGCACATATCCCTTGCCCCACTGGACCTCGAACTCGGCAATAAATTTGCCTTCGGCCCCGGATATCGTGCAGATATGCTGTTTCGGGTTCATTACTTCAACAACGCCGCTGGAGATAATATCTCCGGCAGTTACATTGCCTTTGCCCTTTTTCTCGATCCTGACCGTCTGCGACTCTGCCGAGTTGAGTTTAAGGCGGACTTCTTTGAGATTCAAAATGATCTCGGTAAGATCTTCGATGACCCCGGGCAGAGAGGAAAGTTCATGCAAGGCTCCCTCTATCTTCACGGACGTGATCGCCGCACCCTGGATCGAAGACAGCAAGATCCTCCGCAGTGAATTACCGATAGTGATGGCGAAACCCCTTTCCAACGGCTGACAAACGAATTTGCCATACAAGTCGTTAAGGGAATCCCGGTCCACATCAACCCGCTCCGGACTGATCAGCTCATGCCAGTTACGGTAGAGGGGATCTTTATCAAGGTCTATATCCTGTTTCTGCTCAATATCCATTATCAAAAGCTCCGCAATTGATTAATGATGCTATAAATACTGCCCGCACTCCGGGGACAACTGATTCCCAAGGCAGGCAGAGATGGTTCCGATTCTGATTATTTCGAGTAAAGCTCGATGATCAGCTGCTCCTGGATTGGCATGGTGATCTCCTGCCGCTCCGGTTCAGTCTTGACAGTCGCCTTAAAAGCATCCTTGTCCAATTCAAGCCAGCTGGGTACTCCTCGCCTGGCTACAGCTTCCATGCTGTCAATGACAATTTCAACTTTCCGGCTTTTTTCACGGATCGAGATCTCATCATTTACCGAAACATTAAAAGACGGGACATTAACCTGCTGGCCATTAACCATAATATGTTTATGTTTGACCAACTGCCTGGCCTGCTGCCTGGAATGGGCAAAACCGCTCCGGTAAACAACATTGTCCAGCCTCTTCTCCAGAAGAGCCAGCAGGTTTTCACCGGTAACACCTTTAATACGGTCCGCCTTCTTATAGTACTTGAGGAACTGGCCTTCCATAACCCCGTACATCCGCCGAACCTTCTGCTTCTCACGAAGCTGAATGGCATAATCGGAGAACTTGCGCTGCCTGGCCTGACCATGCTGTCCAGGCGGGAAGGAGCGCCTCTCGAAGGCACACTTATCGGTATAACATCTGTCCCCCTTGAGGAACAATTTCAATCTTTCACGTCTGCACTGCCGGCAGCTCGCCCCGGTATATCTGGCCAATTTACAACCTCCGTTTCCTGTCGCTGATTACTCGTCTGGTAATATAAAAATGATCGGGGATCAGACCCTTCTCCGCTTCGGCGGTTTGCAGCCGTTGTGCGGGATGGGAGTTACATCGCTGATCTGAGTGACACTAAGGCCTGCAGTCTGCAGGGCCCTGATCGCGGCATCGCGGCCGGGTCCCGGGCCGGTGGCCCTGACCTCAACCTTGCGCATGCCATTATCCATCGCCTTTTGGGCGGCAGCTTCAGTCGCAATCTGGGCCGCAAACGGGGTGCTCTTCCTGGAACCCTTAAAGCCATGACAACCGGAACTTGACCATGAAATAACGTTACCCTCTTTATCGGCGAAGGTGACGATGGTGTTGTTGAAGGTTGAACGAATCGAAACAACCCCCTCAGGAACGTTCTTCTTAACCCTCTTACGGGTTTTCTGTGCTCTTGGCTTAGCCATTTATTACTCCTGATATCCAGAAATGAACAAACTCAAATCTATTTTCTTTTAACTGCACCGCGGCGAGGTCCTTTACGGGTCCTGGCGTTGGTACTGGTCCGCTGGCCCCGGCAGGGAAGTCCCTTCCGATGTCGCAGCCCCCGGTAACAACCAAGGTCCATCAGACGCTTAATATCCATTGCCACTTCACGACGACGATCACCCTCGACCGGGTATTTCGCATCGATAACCTTGCGGATCTCAGCGACACTTTTCTCGTCCAGCTCATCGCTGTTCATGTCGTAAGGTAATTTGACCTCATCCAGGATCTTTTTGGCCGTGGTCAGACCAATACCATGGATATAAGTCAAAGCGATCGCCATATGTTTCTTTTTTGGTAAATCAATACCTGCTATACGTGCCAAGGTATACCTCTCTTGCTCGTCAAAATTAAATATTAACTTAATTAACCCTGACGCTGTTTATGTTTCTTGACCTTACAAGAAACACGAACAACCCCAGTGCGTTTGAATACCCTACAGTCACTACACATTTTTTTAACTGATGATCTAACTTTCATATCGCTAACCCTGCTTTTATTTCTTGGCCCTGAAGGTGACCCGTCCCCTGGTCAGATCGTACGGGGACAACTCAACCGTGACCCGATCACCAGGAAGGATCTTGATATAATGCATCCGCATTTTGCCGGAGATATGGGCCAGAACTTTATGCCCGTTGTCCAACTCAACACGGAACATAGCGTTCGGCAAGGGCTCAACGATCGTGCCCTCAACTTGAATGGCCTCTTCCTTCGGCATAAGATCTCCTGATTTATCCTAAGTTTTCCAGTTTACGTCAAAAAATGAAGGGGGGATAATAAACGATTTTTATTATTTTGCCTTCTTTTTTTTTGTTTTTTCAAAAAATCAACTACCCCGACGACTCAGCACCTGCGGCTCACCTTCCGTCACCAGGACCGTATGTTCAAAATGGGCTGAAGGAGCCCGATCACCGGTCAGGACCGTCCAGCCGTCTTTAAGCACCTCTACTACGTAGGTGCCGGCATTGACCATCGGTTCTATAGCCAGGGTCATCCCGGCGACCAGCCTGGGAGTCCGGCCATCCCTCTCGTAGTTCGGGATCTCAGGCGGCTCATGCAGCTGACTGCCGATCCCATGGCCAACGAACTGCCGAACAACCGAAAAACCGTTCCGCTCAACATGCTGCTGAACTGCCCGGGAGAGATCATTTATCCGGTTACCGACCCTGACCTGCTCTATTGCCAGGTCCAGAGACTGCCTGGTAACCTCGATCAGTTTCCGCTTCTCTGCCGAGATCGAACCGACCGGCAGGGTAACGGCTGAATCACCGTAGAACCCTTTGAACTTGACGCCGAAATCGATGCTGACAATATCGCCATCCTTGAGGATCACCCGCTCGGAAGGAATTCCGTGCACAACTTCCTCATTGATCGACACACAAAGACTGCCAGGGAAACCTCGATAACCCTTGAAAGCAGGAACTCCACCCCGCCTTCGAGCATGATCCTCAGCCCAGCTGTCGAGCTGAAGAGTGGAAAGTCCGGGTTCGATTTTCTTCTCAAGCATGGCCAGAGTCGCTGCTACTATCTGGTTGGCTTCCTGCATGATCTGAATCTCCTGAGGAGACTTCAGAGTTATCGCCCGAGCCATTACTTGCTATACCGGTTTACCGGCGCCCCTTGATCCTGCCGCTCTTCAACAGACCATCGTAGTTACGCATGATGGTGTGCGACTCAATCTGGGATATGGTATCAATGGCCACCCCGACGATGATCAACAGGGCGGTACCACCGAAATAAAAGGGCACGTTAAGTTTATTGATCAACACTGTCGGCAAGACACATACCAGGCTGACATAGATAGCGCCGATCACCGTCAGGCGGACGACTATCTTGTCGATAAATTCGGCCGTTCTTTTGCCTGGTCTGATCCCGGGGACAAAGCCACCATTCTTCTTCAGGTTCTCAGCCACATCGACCGGATTGAAGGTAACAGCGGTGTAGAAAAAGCAGAAGAAGACAATAAAACCGACAAACATCAGGGTCCAGGAAAGACTACCCCACTGTAGATAAGCGGTGGCCCTCTGAACCCAGTCTATTTTGACAAAACCACCGATGGTCGCCGGGAACATCATGATCGACGAAGCAAAGATCGGCGGGATAACTCCGGACATATTGATCTTCAGGGGAAGGTGCGACTGTTGTCCACCGTACATTTTCCGCCCCACGACCCTCTTCGCATACTGGATCGGGATCCGCCGTTGAGCGGTCTCGAAATATACGATGATCGCGATCACACCGAACATCATGGCCAGCAGCAGCGGGATGAAAATCAGGGTCATGTCACCGACACTGACCATCTTGATGGTCTGGACAATAGCTGCCGGCATTCTGGCAACAATACCGGCGGTGATGATCAGGGAGATACCGTTGCCGATCCCACGCTCGGTCATCTGCTCACCGAGCCACATGATGAACGCTGTCCCTGAAGTCAGGGTGAGCATGGTCATCAAACGGAAAGACCAGCCGGGAACCGTAACGATCATTTCACCACCGCCGGGAGCAGCCATACTCTCAAGGCCGATACTGATGAACAAGCCCTGGATCAAGCTGAGAACCACGGTGGCATAACGGGTATACTGAGTGATCTTGTGCCGACCGCTCTCCCCTTCCTTGGAAAGAGCTTCCAACTGCGGAACCACGACGGTCAGCAACTGAAAGATGATCGAGGCACTGATGTATGGCATGATGCCAAGGGCAAAGATGGAAAAATTCTCCAGGGCGCCGCCAGAAAACATGTTGAACATATCAAAGAGGGTGCCGGCATTAGCAGTGAAAAAAGCCGACAGGGCATCACCATTGATCCCCGGGGTGGGGATCTGCACGCCGATCCTGTAGACAGCCAGCATCAGCAGAGTGAAAGTAATTCGCTTCCTCAGCTCAGGGATATTGGCAGCATTCTGAATTCCAGCCTGCATCTATTAAGCCTCGACCGTTCCGCCGGCCGCTTCGACCTTCTTACGGGCCGAATCGCTCAACTTATCAACCGCAACGGTAAGAGCTTTGCTGATCTCACCATTGCCAAGCAGCTTGACCATTTTGTACTTCTTGGCCACCATCCCGGCTTCAACAAGTGCAGCCCGATCGACTTTAGTACCGGCCTCAAAAGACTCCAGGTCCTTGACGTTGACAATGCCGTATTCCTTCCGGAAGATATTGGTAAAGCCACGCTTGGGAATCCTTCTCTGCAGAGGCATCTGGCCACCCTCAAAGCCCGGCTTGATGCTGGCGCCAGAGCGAGCCTTGTAACCCTTATGTCCCTTGGTGGCAGTTTTACCACGACCGGAACCGGGCCCACGCCCTACTCTTTTCCGGGCTTTTCTGGAGCCAGGATTTGGTGAGAGATTACTTAAGTCCAGCATTATTTACCCTCCACTTCAACCAGATGCTCTACCTTTCTGAGCATCCCGCGGATCTCCGGCGTATCCTTACGGATAACCGTCTTGTTAGTCTTGGTCAAACCCAGGCCGATCAGGGTAGCACGAATCTTTTTGGTGCTACCGATCTTGCTTTTTTTCAAAGTAAATTTTA
>CBDVDF010000047.1:0-8455 GCA_965372675.1 uncultured Desulfobacterales bacterium | reverse complement strand
CCTTCTGGATAATTCCGGAAAGGTAGTAGAAATTACCAATGACCGTGACAGGCTGAAAAAGACAACTGAAAAGCTTTCCTCAAAAGTCCAATCACTGACTGCGGAGAATTCCGAGCTTTTGCGCACCGGCATGATCAAGTGGTTTCTGGCTGGGGGCGGAGTATTGTTCTTTGGCTGGATAATCGGGAGGATTTCCCGGAAAAAACAGAGCAGGTTTTAAGCGGCGAGATCGAAGATATTCATGTCTCTATTGGTTGACGCCAAGCCCGACGAGCAGATCAAAAGGAAGACCGTGATCAAACTTGAAGGTTCAGTCCGGCGCACCACCGACGGAATGGCAGTCTGCTTCCACCCTTATGTGCCAGGACCTGCCCTTCCCGAAATCTGGCCCGACTCATATAGGGCAATAGCCAGTCAACATTGAGGCCGCCGGTGGCGGCATTTTTTACCGGCCTGATCAGCCTGTGCATCTGCACAAGTCGCACACCGTTCAGGGGTAAAAGCAGCGAATGCAGCAGGATCATCGGTGCCAGGCCTGACATTACCGCATAGATTAGTAAATAACGTTGCTGGTCATGGCCACGATCCTCAGCGGAATCATCAGGCGCATGAAAAAGGTAGAAAACATCAGCGCCGCCGCCAGGTAGCCCAACATAAGACTGGTTTCCATCAAGCCTCCTCCAATTGATCTCCTTCCACTTCGAATAATTAGTCCAAAGGGGCAGTCTGACCTTTACCCTCACCTTCACCCTCTTGACTATCAGTAATATATACCAATATTATAGTTAGAAGCAGTTGTATTAATAAATGACAAAAATTGAGAAAACGGAGGTGACATATGATAAACGGCAAAGAGTTGTGCGAGACAATCACCACCATCTACCCGGACATTGGAGCCTGCGGCATTGATGTCGAAGTTGACTACGACGGCAAGAAGGAAGCCTGGATGGTCGATCTGCATCGGGGCAGCCACCATCTGCAGACCCGTCTGGAACTTGACGAAGCTGAGAAGTGTCTGGATGGCAAACAATGTGTATCCCTTGGGATCCAGGTTGGTCAGCTCGTCAACAATCTTAAAATGATATAAATGAGGAGGGACACCATGGCCAGCGTTAACTATAGAGGAAAAACAGTTAACTTCGATGACGAAGGTTACCTGGCAAACATGGCGGACTGGAATGAGGATATTGCCCTGGTTCTGGCCTCCCGTGCAGGGATGGAAGAGTTATCCTCCGAGCAGCTTGCCATAATCAGGTTCATGCGGGGTTACTACAGTAAATATAGCGCCTTTCCCAATCTGAACTATGTCTGCAAAAGCATTGATCAACCGAGGAAATGCGTCGACAGCCAGTTCATCAATCCCGAACTGGCTTGGAAATTCGCCGGATTACCCAAGCTGAGCGGCATCCATTTTGTCAGCATGGACGGCGATCATTTTACTATGGAGGAATGCTGCTGAATTCGTCTTTTTCGCTGCCAGCAGCCGGTTTTGTCGGTAGTCAATATGCAGAACAAGGCACCGCTTCTTAGCGCCAATCTACCGACTCCTGACTGCTGGCTCCTGTGTCTGTAATTGCTGGCCTGCCAGGATAATATCGAAGCGGGCGGCGGACCTGCCCTTTTCCGGATAATGTTGGGTTATCAGGCTTTCGTGGTCACTAGCGGAAACCCTGATATGGATGTGGGGTAACCGTCCAACGTAGTCGCTCGGCCGGTTGCTCTCGAACTTGTAACGGCCTTTGCGGTCGGCGATCACCGTGGCCCGGTGTTGCGCGTCGTAGTCCCCCTGTTCATTGACCAGCCAGAATTCAACGATGGCTCCCGGCAGAGGCTGGCAGCCCCTAACCGACCTGACCGTACCTTTAAGGATATAGCCCTTGCCGACCCTTGACCTGACCGGGGCGTTGGGCCGGTAAAAGGGGCCGATCTCATCGTAGGGAGTAAGCTGGCAGTTGCCGGTATTATCAGTAACACTCTGATCTTGACAGGCCGAGGCCAGGAGTAGAATCAAGGCACCCAGCGCCAGACGTAAGAAGGTTTTTGCTATACCGATCAATTTAATTAAACTCTGAATTGTTAAGACAGGGAGCCTACAACCGCTGGTTCTTCCGTAACTTCGAAGGCAGGATCCCCAATTGTTCGCGGTACTTGGCGACGGTCCGCCGGGCCAGTTTTATGCCCTCTTTCTTGAAAAGCTCGGCAATCGCATTGTCGCTCAACGGTTTGGCCTGGTTCTCTTCCTGGACTATCGCCTTCAGCCGGTTCTTGATGCTCATCGAAGACATGGCGTCGCCGCCATCCCGTCGTTCAATGGCCGAATTGAAAAAGTATTTCAGTTCAAAGATGCCTTGGGGGGTGTGGACATATTTGCTGTTGGTGACCCGGCTGATCGTCGATTCGTGCATCTCGATATCCTCAGCGACATCCCGTAAAACCAGGGGTTTGAGATACTCAACCCCGTTATCGAAGAACTCACGCTGGAACTTGATGATGCTCTCTACCACCCGGTAAATGGTGCGCTGGCGCTGCTGGATGCTCTTGATCATCCAGGCGGCCGATTTCATCTTCTCGGTGATATAGCTTTTTGTTTCGCCCGGAACCTCCCGATCACCTTTGAGGATATCCCGGTAAAAGTTACTGATCTGCAGGCGGGGCAGGCCATCATCGTTCATCATGATCACATATTCGCCATCAAGCTTCTGAACATAAACATCGGGCAGAATATACTGCGGCTCTTCATCTGAATACTGCCGGCCCGGGAAAGGATCAAGGCTGATAATAATATCGATCGCCGCCTGGACTTCATCCCTGGCACAGCCGGTCGCCTTGACGATACCCAGATAATTCCTCTTTTCCATCAACGAAAGATGGTCCCTGACGATCCGGGCCGCCAGAGAGCGGCCAAGGACCAGACGGTCAAGCTGTAGCAGCAGCGATTCCTGGACCGAAGTGGCACCGACCCCGGGCGGGTCCATATCCTGAACGGCCAGGATCATCTCCTCGGCCATCTCCGGATCGCAGCCCATTTCTGCGGCAACACCGTCAATATCGACCTCGAGAAACCCGTTGCTGTTAAGGTTGCCGATGATATATTCGCCAACCGTCTCTTCCTCCTCGGTCAGGTCCGAAAGGCGAAGTTGCCAGAGAAGATGATCGTCCAGACCGGGTTTTTTGGTCAGGATGTCAAGCCGGGAGGGCAGATCAGAATCATCACTACCTGGCCGGAAGGAAGGCAGGGGTTCATACTCGTTGGCATAATTCTGCCAGTCGATCTCCTGCAGGGAGGAGGTTGCCTCCATGCGGACTTCAGCGGTCTGCTCAAGCTCAGCAGCCGCCTGCTCAGGTTCGCCAACCGCATCGATCTTCCGCTCATCGCGCTCGACCTGCTCGTCATCAGAGGCGGCAGCTTCTTCCAGAACCGGATTCTGCTCGATCTCCTGCTGGATGGCATCCACCAGTTCCAATCGGGAAAGTTGCAGAAGCTTTATCGCCTGCTGGAGCTGGGGGGTCATCACCAGCTGCTGGCTGAGCTTAAACTGCTGTCTTAATTCCAGAGCGGCCATTTTTTACGAATATGCTCCAACAAGATATTAAATTGCACCTTGCCCTCCCCCAGAGAACAAAGAACACCTTCCTACATAGTGAAATTTTCGCCCAGATACATGCGCCGGGCCTCTTCACTGTTAATGATCTCCTCAGCCGGACCGTCGGTGAGGATCTTACCGTTGCTCATAATATAAGCATGATCGCAGATCGCCAAGGTTTCCCGGACATTATGGTCCGAGATCAGGACCCCGAGACCCCGATCGCGAAGATCACCGATTATATGCTGCAGATCGGCCACCGCCAAGGGATCAATGCCGGCAAATGGCTCATCGAGCAGGATGAACTGAGGATCAGTGGCCAGAGCCCTCATGATTTCGACCCGGCGGCGCTCACCGCCCGATAAAGAGTGGGCCTTGTTATCGGCCAGATAACCGATCTTCAGTTCACTGAAGAGCTCCGCAATCCTCTCCTTGATCTTCTTCCTGGACAAACCCAGAGGCTCCAGGATGATCCGGACATTTTCCTCGACCGTCAGTTTCTTGAAAACCGAGGAGTCCTGGGCCAGATACGAGATCCCCTTTAAGGCCCGCTGGTGGATCGGCAAAGCGGTTATCTCTTCTCCGTTCAGCAGGATCGAACCTTTATCTGGTCGGATAAAGCCGGCGATCATATAGAAGGTCGTGGTCTTGCCGGCCCCGTTCGGACCGAGGATCCCGACCACCCTACCGCTCTCAACTTTCAGGCTGATGCCGTCAACCACCCGCCTTTTCTGATACTGCTTGGCTATGTTTACCGTTTCAAGAACAGGCAAAGTCTCTATCCCGGCTCAATTGTTATTGATCTTATTGTTATCAGCTTTCGGATAAAAAAAGGCCTTTACCCGTTCGCCATCCTGACGATCGCCCTTCTCAACCACACTCCTGCCTTGATCAAGGTAGAGGACCACCCGATCACCGATCACCAGGTTGTTATCCTGCCAAACCTTGGTATTGCCGGTCAGAACCACTTTGCGTTCATCAGACTTAAATTCCAGCCAGTCACCCGAAGCGACCCAGTCCTGCCTGGTTATTTTTACCTTATCTTCGGCTACCAGGCTTTCTATGCTCTTATTTTTTTGGCCGGACCCATCAGGGGCCGCACCGTTCTTGCGGTAGTGGACGGTCATCCGCTCGGCGCTGATCAACATATCTCCCTGCCGGGCTTCGACATTGCCGACGAAAAGCACTGCGGCATTGAGCTGATCGGATTCCATCCGATCGGCCTCGACATGGATCGGGCCGTTGGCGGTCTGGTTGACAGCCGGCCCCGCCAGCGCATTCGCCAGACAGAGGCCAAATAGCCAGGCGCTGAAAATGCATATTCGGGAAAATCTACTGAACACCTTTTCTATCTCCTCTCGTAACAGCTGCTCGGCAACAAATGCCACCTGCAAATTTCAATTTACCTGCTGGCCGAATAATTGTAAAGCCGGATTGGCCTGGATATTGCATTCTCAGGCTCGGTTGTCCTTCTTGAGCTCTTTAAGGCTGTAGAAACTGCCCCGCCAGACAATGCCCCCTCTCAATAATGTTTTGATCGCCGAATGCCAGATAATATAGAGCCCGACAAAGGCGGAAAAGGGGAACCAGACGAGATGGCGCGCCGCTATGGAAGAGTTGGCGGCCACGAACAGAGCGGCCGCCAATTGCATGGCCAGCAAGACACCATTGAGACTCAGCAGCAACCCATTGGTAAGAAACAGAGCGAACAGGGGCCAGATCCTCATCAGCACTACGACCAGGGAGACCGCGACTATTCTGGTCAGAGAATATTCGAGATAAGGGAAGATGTTTTTCTCAAGGCCCCGGACCATCTCTGCGACCGAGCTGTACCATTCGACCGAAATTTCGCCGCGCCCGAAAAGAAGGTCCTGGTGAAAGCCGGACTCTTTGAGCAGCCGGCCAAGGGTCACATCGTCGACCGGCTGCATGGCGATAACCCGGTGGCTACCGCAGGCCTGATATGCCTTGGCCCTGACCAGATTAAAGGCCCCGACCCCGATATGGCAGCGGCTCTTGGCATCTTTGGCCTTCCAGGGCCGCATCCCGGCCATAAAGGCAGAGGCAAAATCGATCATCAGCATGTTCAGCAGGCCGCCGGGGACCACGACATCAAAGAAGACCGCCAAGTGATCAAGCCGTTCAGCAAGCATGAAACTGACCGCCCGCCCCAGGCTGCCTCTGGACATGACCACATCGGCATCGGTGAACAAGAGCAGTTCGCCACTGGCCTGGCCGGCCCCATACCAGAGGGCATGGTTCTTGCCGAGCCAACCGGCAGGCAGTTCTTTAATATGAAAAACCTGGAGCCGGGGCTCAGCCGATGCCAACCTATCGAGAATAGGGCCGGTCTGGTCGGTGGAGCGGTCATTGATGGCGATAATTTCCAGATCGGGGTAATCGAGGGCCAGGACCGAGGCAAGGGCCGGTTCGATGGTTGCAGCTTCATTAAGGGCCGGAATGATCACCGAGACCTTCGGCAGCTGAGCTGCCGGGGCCGACTCAACCTCACGCAGCAGACCGATCTGCCGGGAACCAAGCAGCGCCCCCAGGGCCAGAACAAGGTAAACAGCTATCGAGAAAAGCCCTAAAAATGTGAGAGCAGCCACTCATCCACCCCTAAAACACCCATATAATTATCTCTTGCCGTCCGACCGGCAACAACTCCTTTCTTTACATATCAAGCTCCTGTCATTATGCTGTTTTTCCGCTTTAAATGAAATAGAAAGGAAAAGCGCCATGCAAAAAGAGATCGATAAAGCAAAAACCCTGATCGAAGCCCTTCCTTATATCAAGAAGTTCTACGGCCAGACCATTGTCATAAAATATGGCGGCCACGCCATGGTTGACGAAGAACTGAAAAAGAACTTCGCGCTGGATATCATCCTGATGAAATATATCGGCATCAATCCGGTGATCGTCCATGGCGGCGGCCCCCAGATCAACCAGTTCCTGACCAAAATGAATATCCAGTCCGACTATATCCAGGGGATGCGGGTCACCGACGGCGAGACCATGGATGTAGTGGAGATGGTTCTGGTCGGCAAAGTCAACAAGGAGATCGTCGGCCTGATCAACTATCATGGCGGCAAAGCCGTTGGCCTTTCCGGCCGGGACGGCGATCTGGTCAAAGCCAAAAAAATGCAGCTCATCAAAGATCAGGTTGAGGATGCGCCGCCGGAGTTGATCGATCTGGGCCGGGTTGGCGAGGTCACGGAGATCAATCCCGATATCCTCACCACCCTAGATGCCCAGGATTTCATCCCGGTCATCGCCCCGGTTGGGGTTGGCCCGGAAGGCCAGTCCTACAACATCAACGCCGACCTGGTCGCCGGAGCTATTGCCACCGAACTTAAGGCAGCCAAACTTATCCTCCTGACCGATGTTGAAGGGGTCAAGGACCAGAACGGCGAACTTATCTCTTCTCTGACCTGCCAGGAGGTCGAGGACCAGATCGCCTCAGGCGTAGTCAGCGGCGGCATGATCCCCAAGGTTTCGTGCTGCCGGGACGTGGTCAAGTCCGGGGTCTCGAAGGCCCATATAATCGACGGCCGCGCCGAACACGCGACCCTCCTGGAGATCTTCACCAAGGAAGGGGTCGGCACGGAGATCGTCGCATGAAGACTGTTGACCTTATGGCCAAAAGCGACCAACTTTTCATCAACACCTATAATCGCTATCCGGTGACCATGATCGAGGGTAGTGGTTGCCGCCTTAAGGACGCCGATGGCCGGGAGTTCATTGATTTTCTGGCCGGGATCGCGGTCTGCAACCTCGGCCATTGCCACCCGGCCGTAACCGAGGCGATCCGTAACCAGGCCGGCAAACTGCTGCATGTCTCTAACCTTTACTACACCATCCCCCAGACCGAGCTGGCCGAGCTGCTGGTTGGCAACTCTTTTGCTGACCGGGTATTCATGTGCAACAGCGGCGCCGAAGCAAACGAAGCGGCGATCAAACTGGCCAGAAAACATAGCGGTCCCGGCCGTTACGAAATAATCTCCCTCGAAGGTTCTTTTCACGGCCGGACCCTGGCTGCGGTCACCGCCACTGGCCAGCCCAAGTTCCACAAGGGCTTTGAACCGATGCCGGAGGGCTTCGTCCATGCGCCTTTCGGTGATCTTGCTGCCATGGAAAAGCTGATCTCGGCCAAGACCTGCGCCATCCTCTGCGAGCCTCTACAGGGTGAAGGCGGCGTCCGACCACTATCCCAGGAATACCTGGCCGGCATCCGGCAGCTTTGCGACCAGCATGACCTGCTGCTGATCTTTGATGAGGTCCAGGTCGGCATCGGCCGGACCGGCAGCCTTTTCGCCTACGAACAACTGAACATAACCCCGGACATTATGACCCTGGCCAAGGCCCTGGCCAACGGTCTGCCGATCGGCGCTTTGTTGACCAGCGAGGAGATCGCAGTCGCCTTCGAACCAGGCAGCCATGCCTCAACCTTCGGCGGCAACCCGGTGGTCAGCGCTGCGGCAATAGCCGTTCTCAAGATCATGCTGGCCCCCTGTTTTTTTGATGAAGTAAAAGAAAAAGGCGACTATCTGGCCGCCAGCCTGCAAGAACTGGCTACGCGCTACCCGGCGGTATTTTCCGGGGTGCGGGGCATGGGCCTGATCCAGGGCCTCATTCTGAGCGATGAATATGTCGACCAAGGCACAGCAATTATCAACCAGCTCTTTGAGGCCGGCTTCCTGGCAAACTTTGCCGGCAACACGGCCCTCCGCTTCCTGCCGCCGCTGGTGATCAGCCATGCCGAGATCGACCTGCTGACCGGTGCCCTCGATAAAATCATCAGCGAAATGGGCTAAGCTCGACAGCCCTGACCAGCCGGCCCAAATAACATGGCAGGATCCGGCCATCTCAAG
>CBDVDF010000046.1:0-8568 GCA_965372675.1 uncultured Desulfobacterales bacterium | reverse complement strand
TTTACTGGAACAATGCCTTGCAGAAGTTAAACGCACGGCAGAGGAATCCGGCAGCGATATTGGTGTTGAGCTGATTGACCTGGCTCCCCTGAAAATCAATGGCTGTATTTCATGCGGCAAATGCAAAAAAGGAGTCTTATGCAGCCAGGATGATGATTATCAGAAGTTGATCCCTAAACTTGCCGACCCTGAAGTTGCAGGGATCATCGTGGCAACTCCAGTGTACATGGGGTGTATGTCAAGCCAGGCCAAAGCATTCATTGACCGTACCGTACTTTTCAGGCGGAATGGTTTCATGTTCAAAAATAAACTTGGTGGCGTAATCACAGTCGGCGGCTCGCGAAACGGCGGTCAGGAACTAACCATTCAGGCAGTTCATGCGGCAATGATGATCCACGACATGGTACTTGTCGGTGACGGCGATCATTTTGGCGGTGCTGCCTGGGCTAATCATCCTGATGGCTATCAAGGAGATACGGTGGGCATTGCTACAGCTAAAAATCTTGGCAGACGCATGAGCGAAGTTGCCTTGAAAATGAATTCATAACTCTTAAAAAACCAGGGCCACTGCACACAAATCTCCCGGGGTCGGACCGCGCTAACTGCCTGAAACTATTAAGAAATACAGCTTAAAACAGGCGACTCTTGCCACAAAAAAGCCCTTATCCTTTGCAAGATAAGGGCTTTTAGAAAAACAAATTTGGCCAGAGGTGACTACTCGGCCTTCTCCTCAGCAGGAGCTTCCTCAGCAGCAGGAGCTTCCTCAGCAGCAGGAGCTTCCTCAGCAGCAGGAGCTTCCTCAGCAGCAGGGGCTTCCTCAGCAGCAGGAGCTTCCTCAGCAGCAGGGGCTTCCTCTACAGGCTCTTCCACCTTCTTCTTGGGCTTATCAACCTTGATCTTGCCTTCCTTGAGCAGGATCTTCACCTTCTCTTCGCCGGTGATGTACTTGCCGTCCTTGCCGAGAACGGCCCAGCGTTTACTCCGCTTCTCGATGAGTTTGTATTCGGGGGTTTTCTTTTTGGCCATTGTCTTACTCCTTTTCAGTTTCTTACAGGTGCTCCCTAATTAACCTTAGGTTAAAAAAGGGGCACGCACTACGGTGCGTCGGAATGAATCCGAACTATCCGCTAACGGCGGATATACTTAACTGACTTCCCTCAGAATGTCAAACCGCAGGGAATCTGGGGACACATAACCAACAAATTCAAGTGGTTAGCTTGCTACGTCCCCGCCAGAAACTTTCTTTCCCCTTTTTACTGACGAGGTTTACTGAAAAGGTCTTTAAAGAAATCCAGAATATTTTCTTCCTTATAATCGCGAAATTCCCCGGCATCGAAGAAAATGCCAAAACAAATATCACAATACTCATACCAGATATGCGGCTGCTGATTGTCAACCATTTTCCCCATTTGCGTACGACACCTGGGGCATTCTATCTTGTCGATCTTATTATATATTTTGCCCTGTCTTGCCTCTCCGATATCAATCTGTTCAGAGCCTTTAAGCTTTTTGAGATGTTCAGCCTCCAACCAGTCCAACCAGATTCCATGGCAACTTGTACAGCGATCAATTTCAATTGATTGATATTCAACTTTCTCCATCGCAGATGTACATTTTGGGCAATACATTTTTTCACCATGAATTTAAGATCAATTAGCTGGTTGTTTTTAGCAGGCCCTCTCATCTTAAGCTGACTTCAGTGTAGAATAAGCCGCAATTACATGTCAATATTCAGCTGTTCTTAGGTAGGATTGATTTGTGAAAATCCGGGGACGCAATACAGATTTATTAAGAGGAGAGGACCACACTTGACTTATGGCAAGATGGCCCCAGTTGAAATTTGGGCGGCTCGGCAGGGAGCGATGGATTTATTGCGACCGCTTCTGGATGCCGGTTTGGTCGAGAAGATTGGTGCAAAAAACCGGCCATTATGCTTTAAAAAACCCGTGCACGAATCAGAGGAATCGGGGTCGGGTCAGATCCCAGACAGTCAAGAAGGCGTAATTGAAGAAAAGAAACGCGCTGTCAACAGCTAATTACTATTTTGAGCTACTGACCAAAGTCATTTCGTTACGCAGAGCGTCAAGCTCTATCATTAACTCATTCAGATCACTTTGTTCCTGAGCTGACAATTCCCTGCTTGTCTGGGCTTCCTTGTATTCACCGACCCGCTCCTGTAGATCAACAAAATCCATTTGCAGATTTGTGGTGGCAGTGAGTGCGATGACGAAGCACCAGGCTAATAAATTCCTCATAATTCTCTCCCCTTTTTTGCTTAGATTTTCCCTCGAAAACAAGACTGATTATATCAACAAACAGTGCCTTCTGAAAACCCCGGAAAAACACCTGATTTAATACGAGGTGACCCTGGGGTAGATGTCGCAACTATCTGAATCAACTTGTTAATTACGGGAAGATGAGCTTGGGGGGTCAGGAAACAACCGGGGAACTGAAGATGGGGCCCGGGTGATCTCCAGTTTAAACAGGATCACCCAGACCTTTGGGGTTTAAAAGGGCACTATTTTCAAAGGGGCATCGAGTGTGTTCATAAAAGCTTCGAGCTGGCGCAATTCCTCCTTGGTCAGGGGGATGTCCTTTAGTTGCGGAGAGTGCTCGTTGTAAAAGATCATAACGTCCATCATGGTGGCCGAGCTTCCGTCATGCATGTAAGGAGGATGGGCGGAGACATTCCTCAGGCTGGGTGTTTTAAAGGCCCCTTCCATTTTGGCACCGGCCTCCTTCAGTTCCATGGGGACAAAGTTAAGTGCCTTGCAGTCCTTGGGGTCGGCATCACTGTACTCACCCTTACAATTGAATTCATCTTCCTGCATCAGCTTGATGCCTTCAGCCCGGCCGCGATCGTAAGGGCCCTTGTTCTGCTCGGATACTCCGATATTATGAAATACGCGGTTGGTAAAGAGTGGGCCCTTGTGGCAGTTGATGCACTTGCCCCGTTTCGGGTCGAGAAATAATTTTAAACCCAGCTGTTCATCCCTGGTCATAATCCGCATTCCTTCGGGATCTCCTTTCAGTACGGCCTCTACGTAGTGGTCGAAGCGGGCCGGGGCCGGCACGATCCGTCGGACAAAGGCCGCGATCGACTTGCCCATATTGACAAAGATCCGATTAACCGCTTTCTGGTTCTTTTCCGGCATGGCCTGCCAGATCTTGTAACCTTCCTTATTGCTGGGATCGGGGATGGCCTTGGTCGGGCAGGTTTTCTGGTTGATCTCCGGCATGGGACCAAAGATTTCTTCATATTCTTCACGGTAGTAAGTATAGATCAGGGTTGCACAGGTAGTTCTGGAGATACCATGTTCGACACTGCTCTCCGGCGGCCCCAGGGCCTGGGACCAGAGACTGTCTTTACGGCCGTCCCAGAAAAAGAAGTAGCTGTAGGCCAGGCCGACGAAGGGCATGCTCCGCCTTTCGGTGGTCCCCACACCCTTGGCCAGGGGCAGCTTGTCGGTAAAACTGTAGGTCGGCAGATGACAGTTACTGCAGGCCACTTTATTGTTGGCACTGAAGCGGGTGTCGTAAAAGATCTTTTCCCCCAGAGTAATAGCCTTAGGGTTGTCCGCATAGGCATTTGAGGGGGACTTCGGCAGGGGCGGGAGCTTCTTGATCTGGAGGAACTTAAGGAACCTGAGCTCTTGTTTACTCCACTGGACGGGGCCGGTCTGGTCAGCTTGAGCGCGAGCCGGGAGTGAAAAAGTGGAGAGCAGAAAAGCCCCGAATAAGATAAAAATCACAATTTTCCGCATAACAGATCTCCATGGGTTGAGATTGATGATCTGACGCAATGGATTTGCTTGGAAGACTGGCGCCAGGAACAATAGATAAAGGTTTATACTACCCCCCTTTTGATTAGACCCAACTAGAAAGAAGTTTTCACAACAATTTACCACACCAGCCCCTGGAGTGAAAAAGGAAAAGCTGAATTCAAGATTACCGCCATATATCTCAAGCACAGCGATATTGAGATATATGGGGCAGCTGGTTGCGGCTTTTGGGGACTGATCATTCTCTCAGCCAACGAGGGGCCATTTCAGCCCTTTTCTATTAAGACGCTCCAGACTCCATCCTCAAGCTGTTCCTTCTTGATGATCCTATGCCCTTCTTTTTCGGCCGAACCGGGAACGTTATTGATCGGCGCTCCATCATCCAGAAAGATTTCCAACACCTGGCCGGACTGCAGTTTGGCCAGTTCAACTTTCGTATAAACCAGATTCATCGGGCAACCGACTCCCCGACAGTCCTTGCTGGCGTCCGCTTTTATTTTAGTCATGGCCATTATTATCCTCCTATTTTATTCAATGATTTCAATATCTTCTTCGGCAACTACCCCCCTGGCGACGAGGAAAGACTTGATTTGGGGCTCAGCAGTCGCCAGGGAGATAATCACAAAACTTATTTCAGGGTCGTAGGCCAGCCTGATATCTTCAGCGGAGGGCCGGGCCGGGGTTTCCGGATGGCTGTGATATACCGCCTTTAAAACCTGGCCCCTTTGGCGCATCTCCTTTACCGCCGCAAACTGTTCCCGGGGCTCCATGCTGAAATGATCCGGCGCTTTATCGATATTAGCCAGCTCATAATGGCTGCTGACCAGATCGTTTTCGCTGGCCAGGTAGCCGCAGGCCTCGTTAGGCAGTTCCTGTTTGGCATGGGCGCTAATGGCCCGGATGACACTCCTCTTGATCCTTAACATCTCGTTTCTACCTTTAAGCTTACAAACTACAGAAGGTCTGCTGCTCATCGAACAGCTCGGTTATGGTCGGCTCCTGGCCGCAAACCGGGCAATTCTTCTGCTTATGGAGCTTGATCTTCTTGAAATTCATCGTCTTGGCGTCAAAGGTCAGCAGGGTGCCGGTCAGCAGTTCACCCACCCCGGTGATAAACTTCAGGACCTCGGCGGCCTGGATGGTGCCGAGCATCCCGGCTATCGCCCCCAGCACCCCGGCCTGGGAACAGGTCGGCACGGCATCGGGCGGCGGCGGTTGCCTGAAGGTACAGCGATAGCAGGGCGATTTACCCGGTATCACCGTCATGGTCTGGCCGTCAAAGCGCAGGATGCCGCCATGTGAAAAGGGGATGTTCTCCATGACGCAGGCATCGTTGACCAGAAATTTAGTTGGAAAATTATCGGTACCGTCCACCACAAAATCATAGCCCCGGATGATCTCCCGGATGTTATCGGCCCGGAGGAATTTCTGATATGTCAGCACCTCGATTTCGGGGTTGATGGCCAGCATTTTCTCCCGGGCCGATTCCACTTTCGGGCTATTGATGTCTTTTTTGAAATGAATGACCTGTCTCTGCAGATTTGACAGATCGACCGTGTCAGCATCGACGATGCCGATCCTGCCGATACCGGCAGCCGCCAGGTAGAGGGCGATCGGCGCCCCGAGGCCACCCGCCCCGACGATCAACACCTTCGCCTCCATCAATCTCTCCTGCCCCTCGACCCCGACATCCTGCAGGAGAATATGGCGACTGTATCTTTCCAGTTGTTCTTCAGTAAAATCTCTCATAATGCCTTGAACCCCTCTTGTAGATCGTCGATCAGATCCTCGTAGTCCTCAATGCCGACCGCCAGCCGTAGCATATTCGGACCGACCCCCATCGCCAGTTGCTCCTCAGCCGAATATTCAGTGAAGATTGTCGAGGCGGGATGGATGATCAGTGTTTTATTGTCGTTAATATTGGTCGCCCGCCTGATCAACTGCAGGGCATCCATAAAGGCAAAGCATTGCTGCCGGCTGGCCAGGTCGAAGGTAAGAACGCCGCCAAATCGGCCGCCGAACTGCCTGTCGGCCAACTCATGATAGGAGGAACTCGCCAGGCCCGGATAATTGACGCTTTCTACCTGGGAATGCCTTTCCAGATAATCGGCCAGGGTCATGGTGTTGGCGCAGCTTTTTTCAATCCTCAGGCTCATGGTCTCCAGGCCGAGGGTCTGGAGATAGGCATTATGCGGAGAGAGACAGGCCCCGACGTTGCGATAGACCTCCTGGCGCAGAGACGCCAGCAAGGCCATCTGGCCCAGTTTGGCGGCCCGCTCGCAAAGTCTTGGCGCCTGATGCCAATCAAAATTACCGTGATCGATAATGACCCCGCCGACCGAGGTAGCCCCTCCGGAGATGTACTTGGTGCTCGAGAGGATCTCGATATTCACCCCATGTTCACGGCAATTAAAAAGATAGGGGGTCAGCAGGGTATTATCGAGGATCAGCGGCACCTGATGGGCAGCAGTTATTTTAGAGATCTGCCGGCAGTCCGGCACATCGAGTTGCGGATTGGTAATAGACTCTATAAATACCGCACTGGTCTTATGATCAAGGGCTCCGGCCAGCTGCTCAAGATCATCCGTATCGACATATCTGACCTCCAGGCCCCAGGGCCGCAAGGTTTTATCCAGTAACGACAGGGTATTGCCGAACAGATGCTTCGAGGTGACAATATTGGTCCCGGAGCCGGCCAGGGCCAGGATCGTGTTGCTGATCGCAGCCATCCCCGAGGAGACGGCCAGTACCCCGATACCGCCCGAGATCAGCCGCAAGCGCTGCTCGAAATCGGTAACGGTCGGATTTGAGATCCGGCTGTAAGCATGGGCCGGCTTCTTCCCCTCAAAGGTCAGCCTCAGGGAATCGGCGCTCTGATGTTCAAAGGCCACACTGTCATAGACCGGCACCCGCAACGATCCTTTCGAGTCACGCAAAGAGGGGTCACCATGAATGGCCCTGGTGGCAAATCCTTTCACCGGCCAGCTCCTCCGCCCATGAAATAAAGAAAATCAACCTCATCGCCATCACCAATATCCGTTTTCTGATAGAGGGTCCGGTCAATTACATCTCCGTTGAGCTGCACCGAGACCATCTCGGGCGACTCGACTTTTTCGATCTCCAGCAAATGAGAGATCGTCAGCGCATCGCTATCGAGCTGCCGCTCTTCACCGTTTATCGATATCTGCATAATTCCACCTCTGCATGTTTATACCTGACTATCCTGATTGGTTTAATCAAGATTAAGCATAAATGAAGGCTGTGTCAAGAAAAAAAGTCTCTGCAAAGTTAATTGGATTTATTACCGGAAAGGTATGAAGGGACTGGTGCTATGAACTAAACAACCACAAGCTAGTGGGTTTAATATTGCGGCCTAAAAGTCCAGATTTTGACCGGCTATAGCCGGTTTCCGTACTACATGAACCGCAGAATATCGAACAGGTAAGCGTAGACTCCGAGGAATAATGAATGATGAAGGGCGGAAGAGTTCTTTTTGAAAGAGTACACCCCAAGGGTACTTCTTGCAGGGCGCCTCGGAGTATCGCTAACGCTCCCTTACCTCTTTCGATATTCTAAATTCCTGGTGACCTCGATATTCAAAAAAAAGAAGCAGCAGCAACAGCGGCGACTGCTAGCTGAAAGCTACCCGCCTGAAGACGGGGGCTTAAACCTTAAACAGGAACAGCTATATATCAAAGGCCAGAACATTGCGGCAGAGCTTTTGTCTGGAGACCAGCTCTTCAAGACTGACCCCGAACGACTCAAGAAGTCTCTCCTCGGCCGCCTTAAAGAGTCCGTCAATTACTTCATCCTGCTCGTCCTGATCAGCAACGAATTCAATGCCACCTTCCAGAAGGATGATGATCTCAGAGGCCAGGATATCGCGAGAAGGTCTGGCCAGTTTATAGCCGCCATTTTTGCCGCGCACACTGCGGATAACCTTGGCCTTGCCCAGTTGATTAAAAATCTGCTCAAGATACTGGCGGGGGATCTTCTTGAGCCGGGCGATTTCCCTGATCTGCAATAGTCCCCGCCCCTCATTTTCCGCCAGGGCCAGAACTGCTTTCAGACCATATTTACTTTTGGTGCTGATGCTAAGCATTGATCACCAACCACTCCGAAGATCATCGATTTTTTGTTTGGCTGTAACAACCAGAGATGAAAAGCAATGATAAAGTAACTGGAGATGAATGACAATAATGAAAAAACGGCTACCCGTGACAATAACGAGCGCCGCTTATAAGACAATTGCGTTGGAATACTTCCAGGGTTCTAAAATAATCTGACGCCAGCAGCCTGGATATTTCACAGGTCGAGACGCCCGGTAGCGAATAGCCCGATAGACAAAGTGTAAGGCGTTTGAGCAGGTAAACGACCAGAGGGAGACTCCGATACTTTAGTATGCACCCTGAAGGGCACTCTTCTCAGTACCCCCTTGTGGGGTATAAACTTCACACCTTACACTGCAGGATATACAGATGTATCGGCTTGTGAAATGCCCAGGCTAGGCGAAAACCTCTTTAGCGTCAGCCCTCCGAATCTTCTCCGAATATCGTTCGATGGAAACGACTACATCCGCCACGTCCTCGCTTGACTCTTCAAGTCCCGGACGCAGGGCCTTGTTCAGAACCTTTTCAGACTTGCCCAGCAACTCAAGATAAGCCAGATAGTTCTTGCTGCGACCGTAGGCTGATCTCAGCAGCTCTTCATAGGTCTCGCCGGTCGCCTGGAGAAGGACGAAATAATGATCGGCCAGCACCGCCATAAACTCAGCGTATTTTTCTCT
>CBDVDF010000045.1:0-8645 GCA_965372675.1 uncultured Desulfobacterales bacterium | reverse complement strand
ATGGCTACGCCCAGGTTCGGGCCCGGGGCCATTCCCGGCTGCTGAAAGATATCGAAGATCATACCAGCCCGGAGGGCTACGGCCTGCTGGATGTCTGGATGAGTCATGGCGACCGGGTCAACAAGTTGCCGGCTGGCTTCACGGCGATCTGCGAGACCGACAACGCCCCCCTGGCCGGCATCGCCGATGAAAGCAGAAACTTCTACGGCCTCCAGTTCCACCCGGAAGTCACCCATACCAATCAGGGCCAACGGATCATTGAGCGCTTTGTCCACGAGATCTGTGGCTGCGGTCATCTCTGGACTCCGGACAGCATCATTGAAAACTCCATCGCCCATATCAAGGAGCAGGTCGGCAGTGATGAGGTGCTGCTTGGTCTCTCCGGCGGGGTTGATTCTTCGGTGGTGGCCGCAATGCTGCATCGGGCGATCGGCAAGCAACTGACCTGTGTTTTTGTTGATAATGGCCTGTTGCGGCTCAATGAAGGCGACCAGGTGATGAGCACCTTCGCCAAACATATGGGCGTCAAGGTGATCAGAGTCGATGCCGAAAAACGCTTTCTGGACAAGCTCAAGGGGGTTTCCGACCCCGAGCAGAAAAGAAAGATCATCGGCAACACCTTCATCGATATCTTTGAAGAGGAATCGGAGAAGCTTGCCAACGTCAAGTGGCTGGCCCAGGGCACTATCTACCCGGATGTCATTGAATCGGCCGGTGCCAAGACGGGCAAGGCCAAAGTCATCAAGTCCCACCATAATGTCGCCGGCCTGCCCGACTATATGAAACTTGAACTGGTTGAACCCTTGCGGGAACTGTTCAAAGACGAAGTCCGCAAGATCGGCCTAGAACTGGGTCTGCCATCCGAGATGGTCAACCGCCATCCATTTCCCGGCCCCGGTCTAGGGGTGAGGATTCTCGGCGAGGTCCACAAGGAATATGCCGACACCCTGCGTCTGGCCGACCATATCTTCATTGAGGAACTGGTCAACTACGACCTCTACGATAAAACCTCCCAGGCCTTCACGGTATTTCTGCCGATCAAAGCGGTCGGCGTGGTCGGTGATAACCGGCAGTACGACCATGTCGTCGCCCTGCGCGCCGTCGAAACAGTCGATTTCATGACGGCCAGCTGGGCCCATCTCCCCTATGACTTTCTCGACCATGTGACCAGGCGGATATGCAATGAAGTCAGGGGCATTTCCAGGGTGGTTTACGATATCACCGGCAAGCCGCCGGGTACCATCGAGTGGGAGTGATGTGTTCATTTCTTTGCAGAACTTTATGCCCTTTAGGGTGCAAAGAAACGAACCAAAGAAAAGGCAGCCGTCCACTTGGCCCCGCAGCGGGGCTCCCCTCACTTATTGATCCATTCGGCGCTTGGCAAAACTCGGGCTAACGCCCTCAAACAGTCGGAGTCTTCGCTTACCTCCCAAGCTTTATCCGAATGAACCTGCTAAGCTCGGCAGCGTGGAATGGCTTTTAACAGCATTTGTAGTTCGCTTAATTGGAATCCTGGGCCAGCCGGTCTCAAGTCTTTTCAGCACAGGGAATGCACAGACCGTCGACAATTCTGCTCGCCATGACTTTTTCGCCACATTTCTGGCAGGTCAGGCTCTGGTAGATGATGGCTGGGGCCGGGATCTCGATCTCAGGTCGGCTGATCTTAAATAGCTCACTATCATCGGCGGCGAGGATTTCTTTCATCTTGATCGCCTTCCGGGCCTTGACCAGCTTCATTACCTCTGGAGCCCGTTCTCCAGCAAGAAACTTCTCCCAGGCCTCTTCTATTTCGGGACTCTCCGGAGAAGGCTGCCAGTTAACCGCCAGCCGGACCGCTTGACCGGAAGATCTCTTGATGAAGGTATATACTTGCTTGCCATAATCATTAAAGATCAGGTTGCCTTTGCCGAAGGTGCAGCCGGCCATGGCCTGGATCGCATCGACCGCGCAGGAGTTGTTCTCCACCACCGCCACCAGCTCTTCATCGGCGGCACGATCGATCCCCAGTTCCCGCAGGGCCAGCCTGGTCACCCTGAAGCCAAAGGCCAGGCCCGGACAGGCATGACCATGAAACTTGACTACTGCCTGAAACTCTTTTGCCGGGTCATTCATCACGAACCTCCACTTATTATCTATTGCTATATTTACTGGTTTATTTATTTGCTGATAACCGGTTAGATTATCGTCCCTGTTTCCCATAAACGCAAGGTTGAACAGAATAATGAGTAGCAGAATTTTTTTGACCAGACACGGCAAGACTTTGGCCAACCTCGAAAACCGTTTCGCCGGTCGCAGCGGAGAACCCCTCTACCGAGAAGGTGAAGAGCAGCTAGCAGAAGTTGCGGCTAGATTAAGCGGCGAAGCGCTGCAGGCAATCTACGCCGGCCCCTTGCCGCGTACTGCCCAGTCGGCCGAGATCGTCAACCGGACGACCGGCGCTCCAATCCATTACCGGGACGCCTTCAACGAGATAAACCTCCCCCACTGGGATGGACTCACCAAACAGGAGATCGCCGAACGCTTCGGGCCCGAATATCCGACCTGGTTGAGCGCTCCTGAAGATTTCCGGGTCACGGGCTGTGAGACCCTGGCCAAAGTGCAGAAAAGGGCTGTAGACGAAATAGAGCGCCTCTTCGCAGACCACAAGGACCAAACTGTGCTGGTGGTCAGCCACCTGATCGTCATCCGCTGCCTCGTCCTCCATTATCGCCAGCAACCGATTAGCGACTTCCGCAGCATAAAAATCGACAACGCCTCCCTCGCCCTGCTCTCTCGCCATAAAGACGGGCAGACCTCGGTATCTCTTGATCTGTCGTAAAAGCCAAGAGCCGATTTTACCTCTTCTTAGAGGCATAACCAGCCGTTCCCTTGTTGTTTTTTATACAAATTTATTTCAAATTGTGGCAGAATGTCCTTTTCAACTGGACGAACGGAGAATGAAAGGATGACAATTCAGGGCAAAGTAGACGAGATATGCAACAATGTGCAGGAGGTCTTTAACCCGCCGCAGATCAGGTTCATGAAGATCTCCAGATGGCCGGCCTCCGCCGGGATCAGGATCGGCTTTGATTATCGAAACGGCACCAAGGTCATCACCTTTTCGAAAAGGTATCTTGATGAGCACTCCGAGAGTCATCTCACCAATTTCCTCGACAAGCCCAAATTATCCAGGCTCAGGGAAAAAGGCGATCAGCATCTGCAACTGGATTAACCATCCCCTTCATGCCGGTTAAAAGAACAACCCCACAGCCCCTAATCTTTACAAAAGACCCATAGCCACTCGCTTGACAGGCTATCGATATAACGATAGCCTTCCTGCCGGAATTTTTTTAGATCATTAGTCTCGACCAGACGGTTTTTGATCACAAAATTAACCATCAGGCCCCGGGCCCTTTTGGCATGAATGCCGATCACCTTGTATTGCCCTTCTTTCTTGACCTTGAAAACTATATCCAGCACCGGTCTCTTCAACTCTGCGGGTCTGACAGCCTTGAAATATTCCTGCGAGGCCAAATTGACCAAGCACCCACCAGCCATGGCCAGATCCTGATTCAATATCTCGGTGATCTTATTAGCCCAGAATTCGTAAAGATTCCTGGCTGATCTTGTGCTTAACTTTGTCTTCATTTCCAGTCGGTAGGGCTGGAGCAGATCAAGTGGTTTTAACAGACCATACAGTCCCGAGATGATCCGCAGATGCTCCTGGGCAAAGGCAAGATCGTCAGGGGAAAATTCCTCAGCCCTGATCCCGTTGTACACATCACCTTGGAAAGTAAGGATAGCCGGCCGACTATTTTCCGCAGTGAACGACGGAGAAAAGTCCCGAAATCTTCGCCAGGTTGAGTCGGCCAATTTCTCACTCAAATTCATTAAGCCAGCCAGACCCTTGAGATCAATAGCCTTTAAGTGTTTGACCAGGGTCTTGATTTCCGGCTGAAAGACAGGCAGGGTGAATTCTTCTGGACAAGGTCCATCGATCTTCTGGGTTTTGGAGGGTGAAATAACCAACAGCATTAGATAATTTCCTCGGTGGAAAGGAGTTGTCCTCATTTATCTGGCCTGGACCCGAAGATAGTGTTTAAAACAGAGGCCACGGTATACGGAGGACAATAGATCAATCCTCTTTTATGCAGTCTTTAAAAGACCGGCAACTCTTCCGGCTCTTCTTGGTCAGGCTTTTCTTTCGGGACCATTCTGAGGATCTGCCCCGGCGCGAACACTCCCTCAAGAATCCTGGCATGTGAGAATCTGCCTTCGACCTCAACAACCTCAACCTGCCCCATGTCCCTGCCGGGGAGTCGGCCAAGTTCATCGCCAGTCCGAGGATCGATCAATATTTCTCCAGCCTCATGGGCAGTCCAGACACTGCCAACCTTGATCCCCCGATCAACTCCACCGGAAAAGATCAAAGTCTCGCCGACAACCTTAACAACGCCTGGATACCATTTTTCACGAACAATAGCCTGGCTGATGCTCTTGATACACTTCTTGATCACCTCGGCAGTCGCCTCGCCCAAGGGGGTTCGATGAAATGAACTTGCCCCGAAACTTACATCCTTGTAGGTAGCGGACAGATCGACATTCCCGGCCCAGGCTTTACCGGAAAAACTCCGGCTCACTACAACCTCGCCAGTCTCTACATCCGTCACGTAAAGGGTAACGGAGACCACGGCCGTCTGGCCGCCGGCCCCGATCCCGATCTTGCCGGCAAAACCTCTTATCCCTCCTCCCGACACGTGGGAAAAATCGGTCACCGCGCCTTTGATCAGGTATTTAACATTCTTGAGACGCCCTTTATTAAGACGGCCCTCCTCCCTGAACTTGGGACTGCTCTGCATATTCAGCTCTCTGATTACATCCTGAATATCGGCCCGGTTCAAAACGGTGTAGCGCTGGGAATTAACCAGTTCATCCACCAGCCGGTCCCGGATCCCCTGCCCCAGGCTCCAGCGATAAGGGAAATGGGCCTTGTTTTCAAAATCAAGAATGGCGATGGTCGGGATATTACGGTCTCTAACTGCCCTGGGCAGAGGCCGCACCCCATCATGGGTGGCACAGCCAGCCACAAGGAGAACAGTAATGATCAGTAATGAATAAATTGTTCTTGAAAGGCGCATTAATCTAACCCTTGTTAATTTTTGAAAGCATCTCGGGAAACAGCCGGCAGGGGTAAACCGTCGTCCATTATAAGACTCTTGTCAAGTATGGCCCACTGCTTTCTTAAATCTCTTTGACTCGCCCGACTGCACCACTTTCCAGGCGGACTTTGATGCCATGAGGATGGGCTGGGGATTTTGTCAGGATATCTTTGACAATTCCTTCGGTGAGTTTCCCGGATCGCTGATCCTGCTTTAAGACGATGAAAACCCGCAGGCCGACTTTAATATCGCATCGATTAAGGCCATTCATGATTGTTGTTTCTTTTCTTGTTTTATTATTGAAACAGGTCTGTTCACGCCGCGCTGCAGAACAACAGTGGCCAGACTGATCACCGCCACCCCGGGCAGAATGATGGCCGGCGGCAAGCCCTTGCCCAGCCCCCAGTTGATCACCAGGACAAAGGCCGGATAGAAATAGCTGTAGGCGATGACCCGGGTCGGACCGAGGTGGATAGTGGCGATATTGGTCAGATAAAAGGTCAGGATGGTCGAGAAAAGCGCCAGGTAGATGATCCCGGCCCAGACCGAGGCCTCGATCCCGGACCAATCGACTGATGCCAGGCCGGGAAGGGCGAGCAGGAAAAACCAACCCATACCGGTGGCCAGGACCCAGAAGGTCATGACCATCATCGGCTCCTGGCGGTGCAATTTTTTGACCAGCGGCGGATAGGCAGCCATCATAAAGCAGCCGATCAGAAAGAGCAGATCGCCATAGTTCAGTTCCAGGGCCAGGAAGCGCTGCAGGTCGCCTTGGAAGATCACCCAGAGGGCACCGAGCAGCCCGAAGCCGACGGCCAGGATTCTATAGCGACCCAAGCGCTCCTTGAGGAAAAGAGCGCTGTATATCCCGGAGATCCCCGGAACCAGGGTAAAGATGATGCTGGTATTGAAGGCGCTGGTATAGCGCAGAGACTCGAACATGCACCAGAAGAAACCGACCGTGCTGGCACTGATCAGGCTGTAGCCCAGAAGCTGCCGGCCCCCGGGCAGGGTAAAGCCATGCTGCCGGACGAGCAGCGGGGCCAGACAAAGGGTGGCCAGCCCATAGCGGACCAGGAGGAGGACCGACGGCTCAAGGCCGTGGGTGATCGCGGCCCCGACCGTAAAGGAGCTCGAGACTATGATGGTGGCCAGAACCATCAGGCTGTGCATCATCCATAACGGCAGCGCTTTCCCGACCCTGGCATTGGTTCTGATCTTCAGCATGGCAGGGACAATAACCCGCCGGCAGGGGTTGGCAAGCGAAAACTTTCCCCGACCCAAAGGTAGTGTTTAAAAATATAGAGCACAGTACAAGGTGTATAATAGACGAAGGAACCTTTTGCCCCTGTCAATTAAGGTCATAGTTGATAAGGCGAATAAGCTTCTTGCATATCATTACTATTTGTGCAAATAATATAACTGGGAAATAAGAGGGGGGCTTATCGTTACCCAAGGAGGTGCCATGGAAAAAAGATTAACGGATCGATACAACCTCCAGATGAAGGCAATCCTGTCTTTTACCGATACCCAGACCAAAGAAGCCAGAACCCTGAACATTTCAGGCGACGGCGCCTTTATCATGACCTCACAGATAAAACCGGTGGGATCGAAGATATTCATCTCTCTATTGGTTGACGCCAAGCCTGACGAACAGATCAAGAGAAAGACCGTGATCAAACTTGAAGGTACAGTCAGACGCACCACTATCTACGGCATGGCGGTCTGCTTCCACCCTTGTCAGTGTGCCGATGATGCAAGCCTGCCGGACCCCACCCAGATCGAGTACGCAACCGAAATGTTCTATGCGGACCAGTCCGACTGAGTTCCCTGCCCCAAACATTCACTTTCTGGTTCGCCTTGCAGGCCTTTAATCCCAGAGCCACGATTTACGTAACAAAATAGATTTGTTCACTTTTTCATTTTTCTACTTTTTTATAGTTTAGATCAGATATTGGTGTTTATTATGAGTCATAACTGAAATCTTAGCCCTCAGGCTGAAAATTATAAACAGGAGTGCATCATGAAAAATATCATTTGCCAGTTAATCGTCCTGACCTTTCTTCTTTCCGGTTGCGCCATGCAGACCAACACCCAGAAAGGCACTGCCTATGGCGCGGCCGGCGGTGCATTGGCCGGAGCCCTGCTTGGCCAAGCCATCGGCCGGGATAGCGAAGCCACCCTCTGGGGAGCCGCGATCGGCGCCGCCGTTGGTGGTGGCGCAGGGGCCGGCGTCGGTCGGATGATGGACAATCAAGAACGTGATATGCGCCAGGCTCTGGCCGCCTCCGAGGCCGCCAGCGTCAGAAGGGAGGGAAACCTCTTGGCCGTGGTCCTGAAAGGAGATCTGACCTTCGATACCGATTCGACCACGGTCAAGCCCGGTCTCCACAAGGAACTGGACCGGATCGCCAACGTCATGATAGAGTATCCTCAGACCCTGATCAGGGTCGAAGGTCACACTGACAGCGTCGGCATCGAAACCCATAACGATGACCTTTCCGAACGACGGGCCGGAAACGTCCGGAATCTTCTGGTGCAGCGGGGCATCGATTTTAACAAGCTGGAAGTGATCGGCTATGGAGAAAGTATGCCAGTGGCCAATAACCAGACGGAAGCAGGTCGGCAGATGAACCGCCGGGTCGAGATCAAGGTGGTCCCGAACATGTAGAATTATGATTTAAGCATTAAGAGTATAGCAACAAACAAAGCGGAACACAGAGGATGATCTCTGGTTCCGCTTTATAATTTCGGTCAGGGATTGGGGTCGGGCCACACCTAGCGGTGTATTATTTGACAAATTAATTGACGTCAGCCACGAAAAGGAACAAGGATAATCGAACCTGTTTAAATATCCATTAGGAGAAGACATAATGAGATTTTCTCAGAAGATCATTGTATTCCTGTTTACCTTCCTGTTTATCCATACCGTTGCTGCAGCCGAAACGCTGTATGTCTCCGATCAGTTGCTCATCACCTTCCGCCAGGGCAAGAGTACAGAGCACAAAATATTAAAAACCCTTAAAACAGGGGCGCCTCTGGAAATTCTCGAAAGGGAAGAAGGGGATAACTATGTAAAAGTCAGACTGCAAAGCGGAGAGGAAGGATATGTTTTGCGCCAATATCTCACCAATGATATACCCAAGTCCATACTCATCTCTCGCCTGGAAAAACAGCTTGAAAAAATCCACCAACAATTAGTTCAAGCCAAGGCAAAACGGGCTGAGACCTCCCAGGAACTTAATACGGCCAAAGAGAAACAAACCCGCAAAGAAGGCGAGCTTACAGGAAGCATCAACGAACTCAACCAGCTCCTGGCAACAGCCAGGAAAGAGCTACAGGAAGTCACGGTAAAACATAACACCCTTCTGGATAATTCCGGAAAGGTAGTAGAAATTACCAATGACCGTGACAGGCTAAAAAAGACCAATGAAAAGCTTTCCGCAAAAGTCCAGTCACTGACTGCGGAGAATTCCGAGCTTTTGCGCACCGGCATGATCAAGTGGT
>CBDVDF010000044.1:0-8668 GCA_965372675.1 uncultured Desulfobacterales bacterium | reverse complement strand
CCGGATAAGTTCCGGGGTGAAATGAAGCCCGGCAGTGGGTGCCGCCACGGCTCCTACCTCTTTTGCGTAAACAGTTTGATAGCGCTCTTGATCTCCGGAGCTATCTTCCTCCCCCCTGCGAATATAGGGCGGCAAGGGTATCCGGCCATGATCATTTAAAAGGACATCAAGATCCCCATCAAAGGAGAGAGAGACCCGAACTTTGCCGTTGGAAAGAAGTTCCAGTACCTCGCAGCTCAATCCTCCTCCGAAAAACAGCAGACTGCCGGGCCGGGGCCGTTTTGAACTTTTCAACAGGCAGACCGCCTCCGCCCTCCCCTCCTCACCACCGGTTACGGGATAACCGAGCAGAAACATCTCCACCTTGCCGCCACTCTCCTTTCTGCCTTCGAGACGGGCCGGAAAAACCTTGGTGTCATTGACCACCAGGAGGTCTCCCGACCGCAAAAGCCCGGCCAGACCACTGAACATCAGATCGGTCAATTCTCCATCACCAGCCACTACCAGCAGCCTGGATTCATCCCTGCAACCGGCCGGTTCCTGAGCAATACACTCCGACGGCAAATGATAGTCATAATCTTCAATATCAAACAATTAGATTCTCCAGAAAGATAGTTGGAAGGTGCGAGATGAAAGATGAAAGGGGCAAGGACGAGATTGTCATCCGGAGTCTTCGCTACCTCGAACGAATGTGAGAGATCTTTATGAACAGTATCTACCATCCAACCTTAAACCTCTAAACCGTAAACCCCTGAACCAGTCGAACCGAATTCTGGTATAAATGCCTGAAGTTGCGGATGTTACGAACCGAAAAGATCTCTCACTTCGTTTCGAGATGACATACCGGAAACCCTGAACAGGGAAGCTTTTCTCAATCCGTAACTTCCACAACTTTAGGCACTTTAGGCACTTTAGGCACTTTCAACTTTGTAGTTTCACCCCAACAACCCGGTCCGCCTGGCAACATAGCAAAGCAGCAAACCAGCCAACACCGCCGCCCCGCCAACGACCCGCAGAACTGCAGGGCGGGCTTCGCTGAGCTGCTTCAGCCACTTCTGCATCGCCTCAGGGAAAGCCAGATATGGTAAGCCTTCGAAGATCAGGACCAGGCCGATCAGGGCAACAAGGGTTTTCACAGCAAATCTCCTCAACAGGGTCCGATATCTTTATCCAGTTTTTTCAGCCCCCCGTAACCATAACGGTTGAGCAGGCCCCCCATGGCCACCGGCGGGATCAGGGTGGTGACAAATGCCATAACCACCAGAATCGAGAAATATACATCATTTATGATCCCCAGTTCAATACCTACCTAAGCAATAATCAGCTCTACCGCTCCACGCCCGTTCATCGAGATAGCGACCTGGGCCGTCTCTTTATTATTCAAGCCACCCATCCTGGCCCCGATCCCGGCCCCGACAAGCTTACCAACAATAGCGACCAGCAGCACCAGCATGATCATCGACAGATGGGTCTCAAAAATATCGAGGGTCATATGAAACGACAGACTGACAAAAAATATCGGCCCCAGGAAGCCATAGGTTATCGAAACGAAGCGGTCATTGATCTTACGCAGCAGATCCTTATTGACGATCCCTTCTTTGACAAAAAGTCCGGCCATATAGGCCCCGAGGATTATGTGCAGACCGGTTATCTCGGCAATAAGCCCGAAAACCAGAGCCACCACCAGGGCAAAGGTGAAGCCCATCGATTCACGGGAGGAGAAATATTTTGAGAGGCGCGGATAGAACTGCAAACCAATACAGATGGTGATCCCGAAGAACAGGGTCAATCGGAAAATTATCTGAATAATGGTCCCCATGTCAAAAGCCCCGGCGCTGGCTCCAGTGGCCAGAGCGATCAACGAACTGAAGACAGCAAAAGAGAGGACGTCATCCACAATGGAAGCCCCGATAATCACCGGCGCAACCCGGTATTCGCATAGGTGAAGATCATTCAGGATTCTGGCATTTACCGCTATCGCCGTAATTGACAGCGCCAAGCCGATGAACATCGCCTGCAGGCCATCAATCCCAAACACTATGACGCAGAGCCAGAATCCGCCAAGAAAAGGCACGAGGAAACCACCGATCCCAACCAGCGCGGCCAGCTTCCCCATTCTTTTCAAGGCATTGGGATTGGTTTCCAGACCGGCATAAAACATCAGGAAAAAGACGCCGAGTTCGGACAGACATTCTATTGTGGCATCAGGACTTATCACCCCCAGCACGCTCGGCCCGAAAATAAAACCACCCAGCAACTCACCCAGCATTGGCGGCTGTTTGAGTTTGCGGAATACCACCCCCGAGACCCAGATCAAAGTCATTATCAAGAGCAGATTGATGGTAAGATCGTCTACACTCTGAAGTGATGTAAACATGCCGGACAATTCCATGCTTTCATTCTATCATGGGAGATAACCCATCAGATAATTATTTTGCCCGCTACAATCCACTCTTATTCCCCCACCAAACCAGGCACGTTTCAGATCTCTTTTCATAATGACAAGAAGAGAAGAACAAAACAAAGCAGTAAGTAACTCAACCCGACCACAACCCATCTCATAAACTTTTTTTCTACCTGCCGGCCCCTATCAAAAATATCCCGGATATAGACAAGATGCCAGCTACCAGTCTCTGCCCCGATCATCCTCAGCTTCTCCCCTCTCCTTCGCCAAAATTTTGCAATGGTTGCGCTCAACCCGTAAAAAAGCCAAAGAATGTCCCCCACCGGCAGGACAAAGGACTTTTTTCCACCTCTAATTCGTCTGCTGAACACCATCAATCCACAGCCAAGGACTACCGGCCAAAATCCCTGCCAGAGAATCTCCGACTCCAGCAAAGAAGATCCATACACCTCCCCCATGGGCCACACCCAGAGTAGACCTCCTACGATTACTACGGAAATGAGCCAGGGAACAATAATTCGCGGAGAACAGGTGCGCACCTGTTCTACTGCTGAAGGCTGCAGAATCCGCTCAAGAAAATGATATAGAAGGATTGTTGTTGCCAGAGCCGAGAGAGGAAGAAGAATATCAAAGAACGCTATCCATAACGGAGGTATGCCATGGCTCACTTCCTTGACTGCAAGTTTGGCAATGGCGCCACTGGTTATGGGAAAACCGGCCAGGGCCAGACAGGGCAGCAGCAACAGGGCGACAAACCACCAGGAGGACCTTGATGAAGGCCATATCTTCGCCACCCCTGCCCCCAGGAAGAGGGATGCCTTGGCAAGACCATGATGAAGGGCGTACAGACAGACTGTTCCGGTGATCGGTACCCAGAGATGCGGCGCCAAAAGCCCGCAACCGATGATGGTGGTCATTAAACCCATCTGACTTATGCTGGAGTAAGCCAGAACCGTCTTCACATCCTGCTGGCCCAGGCCAACAACGACTCCATAAAAGACAGCCAGAAAACCCATAAACACGAAGACAAAACCCCATCCTGGCATGGCTATATCCAGATTTACGGGCAGAAAACGAAGCCACCCCAAAAGCCCGGCCTTGATCATCACCCCGCTCAATACGGCACTGGCCGGCACCGGGGCAACCGGGTGGGCCAGAGGGAGCCATACATGCAGAGGCAGAGCGCCGGCTTTGATCCCAAAGCCGAGCAAGATCAGGATCAAGCTCAGGGTATCAGGCCTGCTTTTGGCAATGGTGCTCAGCTCCAGATCAGGCAGATGGCTGGCCATAACGAGCATTCCGGCGAAGAGCAACACCTCTCCCAGCATGACCATAATGATATAGACCTTACCGGCCTGGCGCGCCTCCCTGCTTCTCGCATGGACAATGAGACCATAGGCGCTGAAGCTCATGAGCGCGAAAAAGAGGTAGAAGCCCAGCATATCCTGGGCCAGGATCAAGCCGAAATTGAAGGCCATACTAATCAAATAAAAGAAGTAGAAATGATAGCGCCTGGGGTCGCGGGCCAGATAGCCCTGCCCAAAAAAGGCGGAAAATAACCAGACCAGGGCTGCCAACAGGAGAAAACTCCGGCCGACAAGATCAAGGCCCATCCGCCCTCCCATAAAAAACCAGGTTACTTCGAGATCAAGCCCGGGTTTAAGGAACAAGGCGGCAGCAAGGGCCGGCAGGGCAGACCAGGGGGCCAGCTTCAGGCCCGTCTTTCGCAGGGATGGAACAAGAAGAGTTAAAGCCACAACAAGGGGCAGAGCCGGGATCAAGGGAAGAAGGAGAACCTGGGGGGGCATCATAAGCCGTACCCCGCACTGACAATAAAACGGACCCAGGCAAGAGGGCTGAGATTACTGCTGGCCAGCAACCCCACCAGAAGGGAAGCGAGCGCTGTAATGACCGGGGGAACGAGGAGCATCCAATGGCTCTCCAGAGGACCTCTCATGCCGGGATCAACGGGCCACTCTCCCTCCTGCTCCTTAAACCAGGCCCCATAGAGTATCGGTAGAAAATAGGCGGCATTAAGCAAACTGGAGAACACAAGAACCCAGATCAGCCACCCCTGCCCCTGGGCCAAAGCTCCAAGGCCCAGGTACCATTTACTGACAAACCCTGCCATAGGCGGCAAGCCGATCATGCCCATGGCCGCCAGGGTAAAGGCGGCCATGGTCAGCGGCAGTCTCCGGCCCACGCCATTCATCCTGCTGATATCGTGGACCCCGAGGGTCTCGGCAATATTGCCGGCGCAAAAGAACAGGGTTATCTTCATCAGCCCCTGATGAACCAGATGCACCATCCCTCCTATAAAGGCCAGAGGGTTGCCGATGCTTATCCCCAGGATAATATAGGAAACCTGGCTTACTGTGGAGAAGGCTAACCGGTGTTTAAGATTGTCCTGTTTCATGGCATAGATCGAGCCGTAAATAATAGTGACGGTGGCCAAAATCATCAGGGGAAACAGCAGGCCGAGTTCAGCCGCCGTATCCAGGCCATAAACATCAAGGACGATGCGGATAATGCCAAAGGCGCCGGCCTTGACCACGGCCACGGCATGGAGCAGAGCACTCACCGGCGCCGGGGCCACCATGGCCCGCGGCAACCAGCCATGCAGAGGGACAAGGGCCGCCTTCACTCCCACCCCGGCAATAAGCAGATAAAAGATCATAACCAGGGTCTTCCCATGACTCGTAACAAGGGGCGCCAGCTGCCCCCCCCTGCTGAAATCAACCGGGCCCACCAGGACATGGAGCCATACCACACCGAGAAAGAGCAAAAGTCCTCCGCCCAGGGTATAGATCAGGTAAACCCTGCCGGCCGCCATGGCCTCTGCCGTGCCCCGGTGCACCACCAGGGGATAGGTGCTCAGGGTGAGCATCTCAAAAAAGAAAAGGAAGGTCAGCAGATTGCCGGCCAGGGCAATACCAATGGTAACGGTGACACAGAGGCTGAAATAGCCGAAAAAATGACTGCGGTTCGGCGAGTCTTCGAGATAGGCGATGGCATAGATAGTGGTAAGGAGCCAAAGGGTACTCGACAGGGCGACAAAGAGGGCGGAAAGCGGGTCTGCTCTCAAGACAAGCTCAAGGCCGGGTAGCAGGGCAAGATGAACCGCAAAGCTATGGCCCTGCTGGATGCCGAGAATCATGATCAGCACCAGAACCATTTTGGTAATAGCACCAAAGAGGTTTAAACTCGTCCGTAATCCACGCCTCGACTCATCAAGACTGAAAATGATAAGTCCCGGCAGCAGAGAACTTAACAAGATCATAATGAGCAGCCAGTTTTGCCAGATCATCCCGTCACCCCAAGAAGAGCCAATGGCAGAGGGGCTATGAAACCAAGAATTATAGCAACCAGAGCAAGAGCCAGGGCACTCCACTCCATACTGGCGGCAACAACCACCTGACACCGCTCACTTACCATTTTCGGACTGAGAATACGAGATACGGCCCGGTAGATATAGGCCGCCGTCAGGCAACTGCCCACAACAATAAGCAGCACCAGCCACCAGCTGTCCTGACTGACGGCCTGACTCAGATACATATACTTGGCAATAAAACCACCGCTGGGCGGTAAACCAATCAGGCTAAGTCCTCCCAGGGCAAAGGCAAAAGTGGTTATTGGCAGAATTTGTCTGACCCCGGCAAGATCACGAATGCGGTCATGGCCCATCTGCAGAAAGATGGTGCCGGCGGCCAGAAACATGGCCGCCTTGGCGCAACTGTGGGAAATAGCAAAATAGAATACAGCCGAGGCAGCCTGGCCACCACCTGCTTCAAGCAGGGGGAAAATAATAAAAAGATAGCCGACCTGGGCCACAGTAGAGTAGGCCACCAGCATCTTCAGGCGCTGCTGGGAAAAGGCCTGAAACGCTCCCCAGATGATAGCTGCTCCGCCAAGGACCACCATAACAGCGGTACCGCCATCGCCGACCAGGGGCAGAAACCCCAGCCAGAACCGAAAAAGCAGATACCATGATCCCTTTACAACAAGACCGGACAGGATGGCGCTCACCGGGGACAAGGCATTGGCATGGGCCGGCGGCAACCAGAAATGAAAGGGAAAAAGAGCGGTTTTGAGGATCAAACCGACGCTGATCAGGGCCATGGCCATGGCAACGGGAGGAGAAAATGAAAGGCCTGCTTGAATGGTAGCCAGATCAAGACTACCAAAGGCCTTGTAGAGGAATCCCACACCAAGCAAAAAACTCAGTGAGCCAAGAATACTGACCAGCAGATAACGCATGGCCGCCACTTGGGATGCGGGTTTGCCGGAGAGGGCAGTGAGCCCGACACTGCTTAAGGCAACGAGCTCCAGAGTGACGTAAATATTGAAGATGTCGGCGCTGAGAAAGAGGCCGTTTAAAGCCCCCCACAACATAAGCCACAGCGGCCAGAAAGAACGCTCCTGGTCGATATGGCGCCGGTCATCTCCTCTCTTGGCGATCCGGCTCTTAAAATAGCCCCCGGCATAGATACTGATGGCAAGACCGGTGACCGCCGTCATCAACACCATAAGAACCGCCGGACCATCACCACGCAGAGAGATGCCCAAGGGTGGCTGCCAGCCCCCCAGATCATATCTGCAGACCCCCTGGCTCACCAGTTTCCAAGCCAGACCACCGCTGACCAGGGTAGTAAGCAGGGAAACAATTAAGCCGGGCAGCCGGGGGTGTTGCTTAAGCAAAAAAGAGACCAGCGCCCCGAATAGAGGCAGGACGACAGGCCAGATGAGCCAACAATCGTCCTGAAGCAGCTGGCCCATCATCTTTCATTTCTCCTTGCCTTTCTCTGCAGGAGATCAGACATATTGACCGTTTCATGGACGCGGCAGGCCAGAGCCAGAGCCACGGCTGTGCCGCTCACCGACACCACTATGCCGGTGAGAACCATGGCGTGGGGTACGGGATCAATAACAACGCCGTCACCGTGGGCAATGGTGACCAGGAAAAGAAAGACGCCGCTGGCCATAATATTGACCGCCAGAATCTTGCGCAGCAGTTGGGCGCAGGAGATGAGGCCAGCCAAGCCGACCACAAAAAGGAACAGACCGGTCAGGCCGTAGACAAAGGTTGGCGGAACGCTCATTGTTCTTCTCCCTCGCCCTGGGGAGACCCGGTTGCACCACTCCTTTCGCATGACTCTTCAGGACGGCTGCCGCCAAAAAACGTTGCCAGGGAGAGACCGATGGAAAACGCGGTCACCACCTCCAGAACAATGATGATCATGGTTGCCGAACCCCGGCGATATTCGAGAAAATTACCGCCAATAACCATAGCTCCAACCGCTACCAACAAGAAAACAAACGGCCCCAGGCAAATACCCCGGGAAAGTAATCCCTTAGGCAGAACAGACAGCAGTCGCGAAGAGGTAAGGAGAAGCAAGACACCGGCTCCTCCGAGGATCGCCCCGGACTGGAAGGCACCACCGGCCTGGCTACTCCCGGCCCACAACAGGTAACCGCCGACCAGCACCATGAGAGGAACCAGAAAACGCACCAGAGATGACAAGACAGGGTCGACGGGAGGATCTTGCGGAACAGAACGGAAGGGGTGCAGCGACCACAAAATAGCCACCCCAAGAAACAGGACAAAACATTCCAGCAGGGTATCGTAGGCCCGATAGTTCAGGAGAACGGCGGTCACCCTGCTCTCCACCCCGCTCTCGCTCAGGGCGCCATCCACCCGGTGCGCCAGTCCGAACGACTCCGGTCCCGGGGCCAGATAACCCCAGGCAAGGGCGGCGGCCAGGCCGGCCAGCATGACCAGACTCAAGAGAGAGACAAGTCCTCTGTGCCGCTCTTTGCCGCTGGCCTCACTGTCCTTCATCTTCTTGTCCCTCATCACGATCAAGTCTCCTTTCGCCCCGTCTGGCACTTGCCATCCGCCGCAGGGCCGAAAGGAAAAGTGCCCCGGTAAGGCCGGAACCGATTGCCGCTTCCGCCAAGGCAACATCAGGTGCCTGGAGTCGCACCCAGCCCAGGGCCATGAGCAGGCCAAAGGAAATAAAGAGAACCACACCCTTAAAAAGATCCTGACTGGTCAGGACATGCCAGGCAAGCCAGACAAGGGTCAGGCAAAGGATGATATCAAAGGCACTGACAACCATATTCACTCCTTTGTCCAGGGTTTGATGTTTCTCCTTAAGGCCGCATCAGCAACCAGATGGCAGGAGGTGGCGCTGGCCAGGAGGACCAGGAACCAGATAAGAAAAAGTTTGACAACCTCAAGCCAGCTAGTGGCCTGAACGGCCA
>CBDVDF010000043.1:0-8865 GCA_965372675.1 uncultured Desulfobacterales bacterium | reverse complement strand
GATTACTCTGGTAATATAGGTTCTAGATCCTCAGAAAGAAGGGAAAAAACCTATCCTCTAGGTCCTCCTGAATCTCCTATTATCACCAATGTAGTGCAAGTAACCAACGGTGTGGAACTTACATGGCAACCAACTAGTTGTGATGTCTTTTCGTATTATGTCTATCGCTCTGAAATTGAAGGTGAGGCGGGATATCAATTACGCGGTCTTAATAGCAACGTTCTTTCATACACGGATAACAATGTTCAAAGTGAGACCACTTACTATTATTCGGTACGAACATACGATACTCAATACCAATATACACCGCTACCCCTTACTCAATATGAAATTACCACCGGGGATGTCACTCCTCCAGCTACGCCGGTTATAACCAACTCCTCGTTGGCTATCAATTCGGAAGAGTTCTCCCTCCAGGGAACCAAAGAGGCTGGTTCCGCGATTCTTGTTGATGATGTTTTAGCCTATCCACTAGACAGTGGGACAACATGGTTCGTGAATCTTACTGGCCTTGGACTTGGAGACAATTATTTTAATATTAAAGCTGTCGATACTAGCGGTAACACCAGCTACCCTTTTTGGGTTAATGTGATCTGGGATATTGAGCCACCTGAAGTCAGTTATGTTTATCCCAAAGCCAACAAACTTTCGGTATATAATGCCGCTATTACCATAACGTTGGATGATGCAAATGGGATTGGCCCTGACCTCGACAAATCTCTGGTCGGAATAACTGTCTTAGATCAGTCAGGTCGTGATTTTGCGAAATTGGGCGAGTGGACTGCGGAAATACAAGCAAATGCTCCAAGTCGGGGCACCCTGACTTTTACCCCAACAGACCCGCTACCAAGCGGGACATATACTGTTTCCCTTAATCCTGTCGATCAATTTGGCAATACCGGGAGCTACTCCTATCATTACACTTTAGACACAGTAAAACCGACTGTTACTTTATCCATGAGTTCACCTAGCCCAGTAGGTCTCGGAACAGTGTATTTTTATCTGAAGTTTTCTGAATCTATGTACACTGACCAGGCGGCTATTGTTGAATTAGTGAGACAATCGGATGGTAGAACTTTAAATTTCAGAAAATCTACTTACTGGCCTGAGTATTATGGTCGCTGGTACTATTCTGATCAATGGAAGGCCTGGAAAACTTTTACACAATCTTCCGGTGATGGTGTTTATGATGTCAGGGTCAGATATGCAAAGGATCTTGCCGGTAATTACATGGATGAGAAAATCTTCGAGAATGCTTTCAATCTCGTAACCATTATTCCTGAGCCTCCAACAGTAAATGATTTTATTTCGCCGACCGTTACAGAAAATTTTGAGTTTAGCGGGGCCAAACTGGCTGGAACCAAAATTGTTATTAATGGCTTTACTAAAGATGATGTTGATGGTGACGGTAACGATCAGACCTGGGCCTCAACTTATCCATTGCAAGAGGGTGTTAACACCCTGGTTTTCACAACGAAGAATGCGGCCGGCAATGAGTCCACTACTTCAATCACCAAACTCATAGAGCTCGACACCACACCGCCTCTCTTTACCATCGACCAGTATCAGGATCATGCCGATACCGTCACCCAGATGCTGGCCGGTACCAAGGAGCCGGGATGTACGGTCGTGCTTAACAGTGAGACCATTATCACTGCGGATGACCTGGAGGCTACATGGAGTCACGAGATCACTATGACGGAAGGTCTTGCTACCCGTTATGATTTCACGGCTACGGATGATCTGGGCAATGTTGTCAGCAAGTCTCTTGAGCTGATCTATGATGCAGCTGCACCGGCAGGTCTTGCTCCGGGAGTTCTGGTTGCCGACGGCTCAGGCCGGGGCGATCAGGTTACCCTCGACTGGTCCGCTTATCAGGCTCCGGCCGATCTCGCCTATTACCGGATATACTATAGTGCCTCGGAGATCACTTCCCTCACTGATTTGACTGTACTTTCCCCGGTAGCGACTGGTGATCCGTCTGCGACTAGCTATACAATTGAGGGTCTTACTGAAGGCGCAACCTATTATTTTGTAGTGGTTCCAGTCGATCTGGCTGGTAATCCAGCCGAGACCAATAATCCGACAACCGGAGTACCGGTTGATACCCAGGCACCGGTCGAGGTAACCGGTTTCACCGCTCAGCCCTCTTATAATGGGGTAGACGGCAACATCATAACCGTGCAATGGGCTGCCAGCGTCGATCTGGGTGGCGATCTTGCCGGTCATTTCCTCTACATCGACAGTGGCAATGGTTATCCCGACACCGGTATATCGCTGTCCGACACTGCGGTTTCATATACCGCCACCGGGTTGACTGATGCGAGCCTTTACCGCTTCAAGTTAACGACCACCGACGGTGACAATCCCGAAAGTCAGGGTGTGCTTGCCGATGCGGTCACACGGCTGGACAATTCGCTTGCGCTCAACGGCCTGGCTGGCAAAAACCAGGTGACCTTGAACTGGGATGCTTCTGATTCATCCTATATTTCAGGGTATAAGGTCTACCGCCTAGCCGGTAACGATACCATTAGCGATGCCTCAACCATGGAGATGGTTGAGGAAGTTAACGCTACCACTTATACCGATACCGGTCTTACCAATGGCACGACCTACCAGTACGCGGTTACTACCGTCAACACCTCAGGGATGGAGAACTTGTCTGTTGCCACAATCGGTGTCGCTCCCAGGGCCGATGCTGACGGCCCACAGATCAGTGGTCCGTATATCTCCGCTGATCCTGAAGATATCCCTGTTACCCAGAGTCATGTTATGGTCCGACCGGTCACCCTGACCGCTACGGCAGTGGACACTGAAAGCGGTATGGATCGGCTCGAACTCTATATTGACGGCGACCAGGTCCAGAGTGGTAAATCGCTCTCCTATGACTGGAACCTGATCGAGGCTTTAGACGGCCCCCATACCATCAGAGTTGCCGCTTACGATGCACCGGGGAATATCAGCGAAGAGCTACGCAACGTCACGGTGAGCTTGGCAGCGCCAGCTGTGCCTTCCATAACTGGTCATCTTACTGAAGAGACCGAGCCCGAATACCTGGCGACCATCAGCGGCGCCGGTGATCTCTACACCACTATTACCCTGCGGATTAATAATGCAATTGTCGGCCAGACTATTACCGATGCTACCGGCAACTGGCAGTTTGCTTCGGTGGTGCTTGCCGAGGGAGATAACAGTGTCTCGGTCCAGGCTACCCATCGCGGCGGCGCCAGCGGTTTCAGCGTTCCTGAGATAATTACCGTCGATACCGGCGCACCGCCTGCACCCGAGAATCTTACTGCCAGGGAACTGGCCGGAGGCACTATCCAGTTCAACTGGCAGGCCGCATCGGGAGAACTACCTGTTGGTTACAACCTCTATTCATCAGTTGACACCCTTCCTAAAAACGTTACTTCAGGAATGACTCCGTTGAACAGTAAACCACTTGGGTACCTGTTTACCGAGATCATCCCCGGCGACGATCAGACAAGATACTATGGAGTTACTGCCATTGATGGTGCCGGCAACGAAAGTTCAATTTCTGCCCAGATCCAAGTGGCAGCCGATAGTACAGACCCGACGGTAAGTGCGATCTCCTTCTCTTTTGACGGCGGCCCGGATGCAGACACTCTGACTGCAGGGCCGGGAACCCTTACTATTAGTTTAACGGTCAGCGAAGAACTACAGGAGATGCCATTCCTGAGCCTTGAACCACTCTCAGGTTCTCCTATTATCCTTATTCCGACCGAGACTGATCCGCTCAACTACACTGCCGTTCTGGAGATCGGTAATACGTCTTCCTACGGGGAGACCATCTGGAAGTTCTCCGGCAAAGACCTGATCGGTAATCGCGGCAGCGGCCAGGGTACTGGTCCATTCCTCGATGTCAAAGGTCCGGTGGCGACCATCACTTCACCTACAGTTCTCCAGCAGCTGACTGCGGGAACCGTGGCGGTAGAATTTTATTTTGATGAAATTCCGGTAACCAATCCTGAACTTGCTTTGGTTGACAGTGCTGGTATCAGTGTTGTTTTCACTGATCTTCAGGCGGTCGGAGATGAACTGCATTGGACCGCTAATCTCGACCTTACCGGCCTGGCCGAAGGTGAGGCGTCCTTTAAACTGCTTTCTGCAACAGATGAATTCGGTAATATCGGTGCTAGCGTTGGCGAAGGGGTGCAGATATATCTTTACTCAGACGTGCCGCCATCGCCAGAACCTCCCACCGGACTCACTGCAGTTTCCGGCCTGGGCGGTGAAGTAACTCTTACCTGGAGCGCTTCAGTTGATCCGGTCCAGAGTTATACCGTTTATCGCAGGCATGCGGACGAGTCGTCATTTAGCCTTGTTGATTCCACTTCAATTCGCATTTATACCGACCTGCCCGATTACGACGGAGACTGGGTATATGCTATTTCCGCTACCGGCCCGCTCGGCACTGAAGGTGATTTGAGCGGTGAAGCGACCATTACCTCAGACCGTACGCCTCCGCCAATCCCGTCCGGCCTCTCCCTTGTCCTCAATGGCAGTGGTGTAACCGCACAATGGAATGATCCTGCCGTCGGTGGAGAAATTCCGGCTTCTTACCACCTCTATCGGGATGCAAGCCCGATAGAGGCAATCACCGCTCTTAACCAGGTTGCTTCAGTAACCATCAACGAAGCGGTCGACAGCGCTCCGGCGACCAATCTGGTCCATTACGCTGTGACCTCGGTCGATACCCTTGGTAACGAGAGCGCGCCTTCTGTGAGTGCGGAGCTTGATATCCCGGTGGCCCCGGTTAACAGCCTGCAGCTTGTCCGGCTGGAAGATGCCGGCCCAACGCTCACCTGGCAGAGCGACGCCGGTTCTGTCAAAGGTTATTACGTATATCGCAACGGTAGCCGAGTCAATAGCGTGCCCACATCTTCCACGTCGTATAGTGACGGTTTTTATAGCGGTGGCGGGGTGACCTACGGCGTGTCGCTGGTCAATCTCGATGGAGATGAGAGCCCGATTCGCGAAGTGCGACTGCCGGATCTCGATATCACTGTTCCGGCCGATACTGTTCTTAAACGTGGTGCAGTTGAGACCATTCCGGTCACCATCACCGGCGGCGAGGATCTGATCATCAGCGAGATCGGTTTTAAGATTGGCAATAATTCTGAAACGATCCAGCCCGGCCCGATTAATATTTTTGTCGATGAACCCAAAACCATCGACAAGGTTGCGGCCACCACCCTGGATGTCTTCGATAGCGTGGCTGTGGTTACCACCGCTACCCTGGAAAGTGCGCCGGGTACCAGTGTGACCCTTGTCAGGACCTCTGCGGTTCAGGTCGGCGCTGCCGGCTCGGCCTTCGAGGTATTCAACGAGCCGCTGGTGCGTGGTTCAGAAGCTAAAGTACGGATCAAGGTCAACAACCTCGGTTCTGCCCAGCTTGAATTCCTGACCAGCGAAAGGGGAGGGGTGACCGATGAGGTAGTTGTTTATCTGCGTGACCAGGATGGTAATCTTCTGGCCCAGGGTTTCCTCAACCAGCGGACCGGCAGCGCCGTGGTTAACTCCAACGGCTATGCCTCTGCCCGCCTTGAGCCCGGCACAAGTTTCCTCTCAGAGTCGATCACCTTCCAGGTGCCGGTCAATGCCCCGGCCAAGGTCCTGATTGAGGCCCGGATCGCCAATACCTATTATCATTACAGTTGGCCTGATCAGGTCACCGCTCCAGGCTTCAGCCGGACTGTCCAGACGGATATAGCCGATCTGCCTTACTATGCGACGGCGACCACTGACAAAGAAGTATATTATATGAGCGATCCGGTGACGATCAGCGGCACCGCTTTCTCAAGAGGTGATGACTCGCCGGTGGCCAATGTCCCGGTCAGGGTTGGCTTGTCAGTCAAGGGTTATGACCGGTTCTTTGATGTCGAGACTGATGCGGAAGGTAACTTTAGTTACGTCTATAATCCGGCGGCAAATGAGGCGGGTGCCTACTCGGTCTGGGCTACCCATCCAGAGCTTAACGACCGCAATGTTCAGGCCACCTTCGATATAATCGGTCTCCTTGTCTCTCCGGTTGTTTTCAACCTCAGTCTTGGACAGGGCAGCTCGTATAGTATTCCTGTCAATATTCGTAATCTCGGCAGTTTTGATCTTCCAAATCTGGTGATGAACAGCGAGGCCTCACAGGGCTTGACTGCCATGATCATCAACAGCGGCGATACCACCATCAGCGGTGGAGAGAACCAACGGGTTTACCTCAAGATCACAGCCGCAGATGATGCACCGCAGACCGGTTACGCCACCCTTAATGTTGCTACCGATTATAATCTGGGCGGCAAGGTAGATGTCAATGTTGGCATGGTTACCCTCACCCCGCAGATCCGTACCTATCCGTCATATATCGATACCGGTTTGATGCGCGGTACCCAGAAGATGGTCAATTTCCGGCTTGTCAATGCCGGATTGGAAACCCTCCGGAGCGTCCGGATTGAAGGCCCATCCATCCCCTGGCTGGCCCTGACAGTCAATAATGATCTTGGCGATATTGCTGCGGGCAGCGAGAAGACCGTCGGCATTATGGTACGGCCTGGTGAGACTGTTGCTCCAGGTGTCTATGATGATAGTCTGGTCATTCACGCAGATAACCATATCGATTACCGGTACAACGTTCAGGTCACCGTCTCTTCCGATGCGGTGGGCAGCGTATATTTCGACGTTCAGAACGAACTCTATGAGAAGCAGGCCGGGGCCAGCATCACCTTGCAGCACCAGCAGCTTTTCGATCTGCGCTATACCATCAAGACCGGTGCCGACGGCACCGTGCGGCTCGATGATATTGCCGAGGGCCGTTACAGTTACAACGTCAACTCTCCCGGCTGTCTGTCGTTCTCAAGTTCATTTGTGGTCGAACCGGGTCTCACTTCCACCGTCAACCTGGCCCTTGAAGTCAATATGGTTGATATCGAGTGGAGTGTGACGCCGACGGTTATCGAAGACAAGTACGAGATCACCATTACCCAGACTTTTGAGACCAATGTGCCGACTCCGGTGCTGATTGCCGAACCGGCCGGGATAACTTTGCCTGAGATGGGGGAGGGGCAGGTCTTTAATGGTGAGTTTACTGTTACCAATCATGGTTTAATTGCTGTTTACGATGTCGAGATCGACTTCCCGACCAGTTTTGGGGACTACGATATTGAAGTAATGCGGGAGTTTATTCCTGATCGGATCGAGGCGATGCAGACAATCCGTGTTCAGTATCGGGTAACCAAGCGGGAACCGACCCTTCTGTCATCGTTGAAGACTCTTTTTGAGCAGGTTACCGGTTTTGGTGGCGGTAATTGTTTTAGCTATCTGACGATTCAGCTGAGGAGTTCCTGTACCATTTGTCCAAATACATTATTTGAGAGGATTATTTCAAGACTGGTTGGCTACAGGATGGCTATTCGAACTATTTGCCCACCAAGCGTTCCTGCGGGTTCACCGACTGCGCCTACCGCAAGTTCTGGTGGCGGAGGAGATACTGTTGGTTGGCAGTGGGGTGGTGGTGGCGAGTCGGCGCAAACTACCCAAATAAATACAAACCCTTGTTATTGTGTGTTAGAAGGCAAGGCGCCAGACCCCATTAATAATCCCTGTCAAGTTTGTATTGGAGGACAACTGACAGATTATACCGGGCCTTTGGATGATGTCTTAGAAGGAGAGGTTTGTCGAGTTTGTGTGAATGGTGAGGAAGTCGAACCAACCGATATGGAGATTACTGCCCCCCCAAAAGATACTTATCTCAGTTTTCTTTCAACTGATCCAATACAATCTACTGCAGAAGCTGACCCAAGAGGAGAGGAGAGTATTTTTTGGACGGTTATTCCTTCAATTGGCGACATAACCGAAGAAAACCCTGCAGATAGAAAGGGGGGGAGTTTCAGTTTTAAGCCTGATTCTCCTCTGGAGCATGACTATGTGAATGGTACCGGTTGTGGGGAAGGTCAAAGTCCTGGTAATGGAAGTTGTGGCCCAAGTCAGCCTCTCTCATACTACATTGATGCTCTCTTATGTAATTTAACTGACAACGTAAGTATTACCCAGGACGAAAGAGATACTATCAGACAAGAATATGTCAACCACGGGATAAGGGTGCCTGGATATGATGAGTTTAATGTTCCGACTAGAACAACAAATTTTGAGGTTACTGAGATTAATGGTGATACCTCATATTACTCCGTGGTTTTGGGAAATCCAGGAGATATAGCTCAGAATGTTAGAGATGCCTATAACAGCTATTTTTATGATGATGAACAGACAAGAAATAAAGGTGACCACGGATTAAGCAAATTTGATGTTGTTGTTTCCCCTGGCAAGGTAATTGCTGGTCTTGGAGGGGCAATATTGGAAACCATGCCATGCAATGGAGTTGTACCTTGTGATGACGAAATATATTGCAATGGAGTTGAGCCTTGTGATAGCACGACACCTGATGCTCACATAGTTGCAGGCGATAACGGTGTTGCTGATACGATAGCAAAGAATCAAGACACCAGTTATGGAATAAATATTAATAGTGCATGGAGAAATCCTGAAAGGAATGAAGCTGTTAATGGTGTTCCACGTAGTCATCATCAATATGGCGACGCTGTTGATTTGGATTTTTTGTCAGAGCCCAGAGATAAAACAGAAACGCAAAGAATATGCATTCTAGAAGCTGCGGCAGACGGTCTACCCGGGGTAAGAGCTTTTGCGGAGTTTTGGGGTGATCAAACTGATTGTACTGATGACGTTACTCACATACATGTGCAGGGTGCAGAATAGTTAGAACTCTTTTTGGAGAGAATGATTATGAAACGAATTATTGGTCTATTTGTTGGTTTGTGTTTGGTTGTTTTTCATTTC
>CBDVDF010000042.1:0-8883 GCA_965372675.1 uncultured Desulfobacterales bacterium | reverse complement strand
CCTTTTTTGTCCTGAAGAGCAGTGATGGGATCATCCGGGCCGCGATCGATGCCTGCGACGTCTGCTACCGGGCCGGGTTAGGATATTACCAGGACGGAAACTTCATGGTCTGTGAGAATTGCGGAATGAGATTCGCTTCGACCAGGATCAATGTTGTCAAGGGTGGTTGTAATCCGGCACCGTTAAACCGGGAGGTCCGCGGTGATGATCTGGTGATCAAGATGAAAGATATCAATGCTAACAAATGGTATATGAAATACCGTAAGAAATAAGGCGCTCAAATGGATTGGAATGCTTATTGTGGACCCGGGTTTGGTGGCTGGTTGTTGCATGGCCCGTTCTTTATGATGCTGATCGGCCTGATCGTGGTTTATTCCTTAAGCCGTCTGTTTGCCGGCAGGCAAGAGGAGAAAGGGGAAATTACTGCTGATCCGGCGATGAATATTCTCCGGCAGCGATATGCGCAGGGTGAGATCAGTGAAGAGGAATATCAGCAAAGAAAAGGTGATTTAAGTAAGTAGATTTGAATGAAAATAAACTGTTAAGAGCCCCGGAATATTCCGGGGCTTTTTTTTGTCTGTGCCAGGGCGGAAATGTTTTGATGGAAGGAGAAGTTAATGGTTGTTATGATGTTTTAAATTGCCCGACAGAACCAGACGAAAGGGCTGATAACCCTTGTCAATATTGGGTAAATAAATTAATTTGGCTTAAACTTCAAAAGGACGGTTTGGGCTTGCCCGGCCGGGGAAATTGAGAAAAGTACAAGACCATTATTTTAAGAGAGCCAAGAAGGAAGGGTATCCGGCCCGCTCTGTCTATAAGCTTGAAGAAGCCCAGCAGAAGTATCATTTTCTGAAAAAGGGTGACCGGATCCTGGATCTGGGTTGTCAGCCCGGTAGCTGGTCCATGTATGCGGCAAAGGTTGCAGGTCCGGCCGGACTGGTGGTCGGGGTCGATCTGCATCGCGGCAAGGGGATCAACATGCCGGGTGGGGCGAGGATCAAAGTCCTGCATGGTGACATCATGGAAGACGAGCTGATCGATGTCCTTGGCGGTGTATGTCGCAGTTTCTCGGCGGTGCTCAGTGATATGGCTCCCAGTACTACCGGCAATAAATGGGCTGACCAGCAGCAATCCCTGAATCTTTGCCGGCGGGCCCTGCAACTGGCCGTTGCCCTGTTGGCAAAGGGTGGTTCATTTTATTGTAAAGTTTTTGAGGGCGAGGATTTTAAAGAGTATCTTAATGAGGTCAAGCATTTCTTCGGTTCAGCCCGGGTGGTAAAACCAAAAAGTTCGCGCCCTGAAAGCCGGGAAGTTTTCGTGCTGGCGACTTCATTTAAAGGATGATAATATTCAATAATTTCAAGGAGTAACAGATGTCAGGACATTCCAAGTGGGCCAATATCAAACATCGGAAAGGGGCCGTCGATGCCAAACGGGGCAAGATCTTCACCAAGCTGATCAAGGAGATCACCGTTGCTGCCCGGATGGGTGGGGGGGATCCCGCCGCCAACCCTCGCCTGCGCAGTGCCATAGCCACCGCTAAATCGGTCAATATGCCGAAAGACAATGTCGAGCGCGGCATTAAAAAAGGCACCGGTGAACTGGAAGGGGTTAACTACGAGGAAATACTCTATGAAGGCTATGGTCCGGGAGGAGTTGCCGTTCTGGTCGAGTGCATGACCGATAACCGGAACCGCACCGTGGCCGAGATCCGTAGCTTTTTTTCCAAGGCCGGTGGCAATATGGGTGAAACAGGCTGTGTAGCCTGGATGTTTGACAAGAAAGGTTCGATCCTGATCGACAAGGAAAATGTCGAAGAGGAGAAATTGATGGATCTGGCCATCGAGGCCGGGGCCGAGGATGTGGTTGATGATGGCGATGTATTTCAGGTCTTGACTGCATCGGAGGATTTTGATGCGGTTCGTGAAGCACTGGAAGGTGGTGGTGTGGCATTTATCGAAGCCGGGGTTTCGATGATCCCGAAAAATGAAATTGAGGTGGCTGACCCCAAGACAGCCGGTTCTCTGATGAGACTGCTCGAGAACCTCGAAGATTACGAAGATGTCCAGAATGTTCATGCCAACTTCGATATCTCTGATGAGATCATGGAAGCCATTTCGTGATCGGACCGGGGGGTGGCCGCTTTGAAGATCCTTGGTATTGATCCGGGCTCAAGGGCGGCAGGGTATGGGGTGGTTGATTACAGCCAAGGGCGGTTCAGCTTTGTCTGTTGCGGGGTGATCAGGGTAAATACCCACCAGTCGTTTCCGGAAAGGCTCCATGAGATCCATCAAGGCATTTCAGAGGTTATTGAGAAACATCAGCCGGACCTGGCAGCTATTGAAGAAGTTTTTATGGCCAGGAATCCCTCTTCGGCACTTAAACTGGGACATGCCAGGGGGGTGCTGATCCTGGCGGCCATCCAGAAAGGATTATCACTGGGGGAATATTCTCCCCGGCAGATCAAGCAGGCGGTGGCCGGCTACGGTAATGCCGATAAAGCCCAGATCCAGCACATGGTCAAGGCCATCCTGTCTCTGGCGAAAAGTCCCAGTCACGATGCTGCCGATGCGCTGGCCGTGGCCATCTGCCATGCCAACCATTTACAGCTATCCCATAAACTCGGTTAAATGATCCGAGCAATATTTCGGCGAGACCCATGACATGATAGCAAGCCTCAGAGGCATACTGGCCCATAAATCTCCGGAACATCTGATCGTCGACATCGGCGGGGTTGGCTATCGGGTTCGTTTTTCCTCCTCCGGGATGCCCCGGCTGCCGGAGCTTGGCGAAGAGGTCTTTCTGCAGGTTTATACCAGCGTCCGGGAGGATGCCATAGACCTGTACGGTTTCCTGGAGATCAAGGAAAAGGAGATGTTTATTCTCCTTATCGGAGTTTCGGGGATCGGGCCGAAAGTTGCCCTCAACATCCTCTCAGGCATGGCGCCTGCCGATCTGGCCAGCGCTATCTGCACCGGCGATCTGGCCAGACTGACCAAATTGCCGGGAATTGGCAAGAAAACAGCCGAAAGACTCTGCCTGGAGTTGAAGGACAAGGTCCAGTTCATCCCGGCCGCTGATTCGGCGCTTATCTCTCCGGCCCGGATCGCCCCTGATGACCAACAGAGCGCCGATGTTATCTCGGCCCTGGTCAATCTTGGTTATTCTCCGGTAAACGCTAGAACGGCGGTGGAAAGGGTCCGGGAGGCAGCTGGTGACGATGAGTCCGACCAACTGTCCCTTGAAGAAATGTTAAGGCTTGCCTTGAGGTCACTGGCTTGAATGACGAAGAACGCATAATGAGCTCTACCGATGGCAGAGACGACCGGTTTGATACGGGTCTGCGTCCCCGCTTCCTGAAAGACTATATTGGTCAGGAGCAGCTCAAGCAGAACCTGATGATCGCCATCCAGGCCGCCAGATCCCGCGGCGAAGCGATCGATCATATCCTCTTGCACGGTTTTCCGGGACTGGGCAAGACCACCCTGGCCTATATAATTGCCAACGAGATGCAGGCCAATATCAAGGTTACTTCCGGTCCCGTCATCGAACGGGCCGGCGATCTGGCGGCCATCCTGACGAGTCTGCAGGAAGGGGATGTCCTGTTCATCGACGAGATCCACCGCCTCACCCATGTGGTTGAGGAAATTCTCTATCCGGCCATGGAAGACTTCCAACTGGACCTGGTGATCGGTCAGGGCCCCGGAGCGCGTTCAGTCAAGATGGACCTGCCCAGATTCACCCTGGTCGGCGCCACCACCCGGACCGGTCTCCTTACTCCGCCATTGCGGGACCGATTCGGGGTGATCCTCAGACTGGATTTTTATAAAGTTGATGAACTGGTTGAGATTGTTACTCGCTCTGCCGCAGTACTTGATATCCCGATCGATGGCTCAGGAGCGGCTGAGATCGCCAGTCGTTCCCGCGGCACCCCGAGGATCGCCAACCGGTTGTTGAAGAGAGTGCGCGATTATGCCGATGTCAGGGCAGACGGCAGGATAACCGCCAAGGTGGCCGATGAAGCCCTGGTCATGCTGGCGGTGGACCCTCAGGGTCTCGACGAGATGGACCGGCGGATCATCCTGACTATTATTGATAAATTTCAGGGCGGCCCGCTTGGCATTGAAACCCTGGCCACGGCCGTCTGTGAGGAAAAGAATACCTTGGAAGATGTCTATGAGCCGTTCCTGATCCAGAAAGGTTTCCTGGCCAGAACGCCGCGGGGCAGAATGGCTACCCAACTGGCCTACGATCATTTCAACCGGCCTTATAGCGGGGCGGGCTCCGGTCCGGGTAGTAATGATAACCCTCCGAAGCTTTTTTAGATTACCTGAAGTTAAAGGTGAAGAAGATGAAGAAAGGTAAATTGACGGTTCCGGATATCGTCGCCATGAAAGAGGCTGGTGAAAAGATCACCATGCTTACTGCCTATGATGTCAGTATTGCCAGGATGCTTGATGCGGCAGAGATGGATATTCTGCTGGTCGGCGATTCACTGGGGATGGTTCTGCTGGGCTATGAATCGACGGTGCCGGTAACCATGGAGGAGATGCTGCATCACTGCAAGGCGGTGGCCCGGGGGACCCAACGGGCCCTGGTTGTTGGCGATATGCCTTTCCTCTCTTACCAGATCAGTGAGATCGAGGCGGTGCGTAACGCCGGTCGTTTCATCAAGGAAGCTGGCTGTGATGCCGTCAAACTGGAGGGGGGTACCGAGGTCTGTGACAAGGTCAGGGCGATCGTCCGGGCCGGGATTCCGGTCATGGGCCATATCGGTTTGACTCCCCAGACGGCAGGAAGTCTCGGCGGTTATAAAGTTCAGGGCCAGGACCTGAATTCTGCTCGCAAACTTCTTTACGCGGCCAGGGATCTCGAAGAGGCCGGGGCTTTCGCCATCGTTCTGGAATGCATCCCGGACAAGCTTTCCGCCTTGATTACCAAAGAGATATCAATTCCGACCATTGGTATCGGTGCCGGGGTCGACTGTGACGGTCAGGTTCTGGTAACCCACGACCTGCTCGGGATGTTCGAAAAGTTCGTGCCTGCATTCGTAAAACAATATATTAATCTGGCTCCGCAGATCCGTGAGGCCTTCGGGGCATACAGAAAAGAAGTGAAAAGCGGCTCCTTTCCGGCCCCTGAGCACAGTTTTGCCATGCAGGTAGATATTGACAGTCTGCTTGATGATCGGAGTGATAACAAGTGATTGTGCTGAAGGGTCTATTTAACCGCCGGAGCAATAGGAACTCGGAAGAAAATCGTTAATGAGAACTATAGAAACAGCAGAAATTACTGAAGCGGTAAAGGAGATGGCAATCGAGGCTGCTTGTGATCTTGAGCCGGACATCCTTGAGGCATTGGTCAACGCCCGCGATAACGAGAGTTCACCGTTGGCCAAAGATCTCCTGGATCTGCTGCTGGTCAATGCCGATATCGCCAGCCGGGAAAAAATGCCGGTCTGCCAGGACACCGGTATCAGTGTGGTGTTTGTTTCAGTCGGCCAGGATCTCTGGGTCAATGGTGATCTGGAAGAGGCAGTTCAGGAGGGAGTACGACAGGGCTACGAGGATGGATATCTGCGTAAGTCGGTATGCGATCCCTTGACCAGAAAGAACACCAACACCAATACACCTGCCATTGTTCATCTTGAAACCCACCCCGGTAAAGATCTGAAGATCTATTATCTTCCCAAGGGTTGCGGCAGTGAGAACATGAGCCGCTTGCAGATGCTGCCGCCATCGGCCGGGATTGAAGGAATGACAGAGTTTATCTGTGAGACGGTTTTTGCGGCCGGGCCCAATCCTTGTCCGCCCCTGGTTATCGGGGTCGGGATCGGCGGCTCTTTTGAAAAGGCGGCTGTCCTGGCTAAGAGGTCGCTGTTCCGACCGCTGGGCGAACACAACCCGCGGCAGGATGTCGCTGAACTGGAAGAAAAGATCCTGGAGAAATTGAACAGGGAAGGGCAGGGCGTTGAAGGTATGGGCGGCAACAACACTGCACTGGCTGTTAATATTGAGGTCTTCCCTTCCCATATCGCCAGCCTGCCGGTGGCCGTCAATATCCAGTGCCATGCCCACCGGCATAAAGAAAGAACCCTCTAGCAAGGGAATAAATTAATAATTATGTCATTTCTTAAAGTACTACCATCGGCGCTGACCGACCTGAGAGAAGTCAGGATCCCTTTCGAGGAAGGGGTGCTTGAGACCCTTAAAGCCGGCGATATGGTTGGTCTAACCGGCCATCTTTATACCGGCCGGGACCAAACCCACCGGCGGCTTTGCGCGCTACTGGACGAGGGCAAGGAACTGCCGGTCGATCTTGACGGCCAGCTCCTTTACTATGTCGGTCCGACGCCGGCAAAACCCGGCCAGGTAATTGGTTCTGCCGGTCCCACCACCAGCTACCGGATGGATGCTTATACGCCGAGGCTGCTTGACCTGGGTCTTAAAGCCACCCTGGGTAAGGGGAAAAGAGGACCGGAGGTAAGGGAGGCAATGCTCAAACATAAGGCGATCTATCTGGCCTCGATCGCCGGCGCCGGCGCCCTGCTTTCCAGAAGCATCACCAAAGCCGAAGTGATCGCCTTTGAAGATGCCGGGCCCGAGGCCATGTTCCGCTTTGAGGTTGAGGACTTTCCGGCCGTGGTCATTAACGATCTTGAAGGCAATGACTTTTACGAGATCTGCGCTGCCGGCTGAGTAGTTACAGACCCGCGAAGGTTGGCTTCGTTGACATTATAAAGTGGCTCCGTTAGAATTATTTCTCCGGGGACAATCGATCTTGATCGCTTCTTTATAATTATGGCGGCGTTTTTTTAGTGACCCTATCTCGTCAATACAGGTCATGATCTGTGCTTTAATAAGTTCATGCATCATGATAGTACCCTCTTAAGGTGCTGACCATGACCATCAATAGATTTGTCCTCAAGTTCCTGATCGCCTCTTTACTGCTGTTATGTATTCCTGCCCTGGTGACAGCCAAAACATTGGTCGGGGTTGTCATGTCCGGCAACACTCCTTATTTCAGTGCGATGCATAAGGCTTTCTCCGAGGCTTTGCAGGATGGTCTGCCCTCGAATAGCGATATCCAGCTGATTATCCAGAAACCTTTCCCTGCCAAAATTGCTTTAAGCAATGCCGCCCGCAAACTGATTATCCTTGAAGCAGATGTCATTGTGGCCTTGGGGTCACCCGCAGTCCAGGCAGTTCTGGCAGAGAAGAGTGGCATCCCGCTGGTCTACGGCGGAGTGTATGACCCTGATACCGCTCAGTTTACCGGACCTGACGTAACGGGATGCGGCTATAAGATTCCTCTGTCGAGCCTGTTGAGATATCTTCGTGGCATAAAGCAGATAGATAAACTTGATGTTATCTATTGTAGTCAGGATATAGATTCACTTCGCCAGGTCAACGAACTGGCCAGTATGATCAGTGACCTGCAGATAAGCCTGAACAAGATAGATATCAAGCAGCGGGATGATCTGGAAGATGTCGCGGACCGACTCAGTGGTGATGCGGTCTTCATCACTGCCAGTTCCATAGCTGACCTGTTTATCCATGACATTCTTGCCGTCCTGAAAGAACGTGGTCTGCCTTCAGCTTTCGTTCTGCCCGACAAAGACAGGACCGGGGTGACGATAGCTCTGTTCAACGGACCTGGTGAGCAGGGGCGGAAGATCGCTGAAATGGTTTTAAAAGTGCTCGATGGGCAGAGCCCTGCCGATATCAAGCCGGAAATTTTCAGAAAGACCGAATTGACTTTCAACCTGAGGGAAGCGAAAGAGATGAACATTAAAGTCCCCTTTAACCTGGTGGTCGAGGCCACCGAACTTATAAAATGAGCCCGCATAATTCAATAACCAGAGATAAGGCTGTCAGCTATCTATGCTTTGTTGTTGTCTGCCTGAGCATGTTTTTTTGCTGGCCGGGCAATTCTTATGGAAGGGGCGAGGAATTGCTGATCGGCATAGAGCCGGAGCATAACATTTTTGACCAGATGAGAAGTTACCGGAAGCTGGCCGATTATCTGTCTGAGAAACTTGATGTCGAGATCAGGCTGACGATCATGAGCCGTTACGGCGAAGCCTTGCAAAGGTTTAAATCACGAGGTCTGTCCGGGGCTTTCCTTAATTCATACACGACCTCGATGGTCATTAGAGAGCTGGATCTGGAACCGGTCGTCAGGCAGGTCAAGCTTAACGGGGAGGCGGTGACCTACAGCTATATTGTGGTCAGGGCGGACAGCGGGATCAGGAAGCTGGCCGATATGAGGATGAAGCGTTTCGCCTTCGTCGATCCGGCCACAACCGCAGGTTATCTCTTTCCCCTGGCGTTTATGAAAGAGAACGGGGTCGATGATCTGACTACTTTTCTCGAAAGTTATTTTTTTACCGGCAGCCATGCCTCGGCGGTTTTTGCCGTTCTCGACGGCAGGGCCGATATCGGAGCGGTCAAAGAGACGGTCTACAACAAAGTGATAAGCGGTGATGCGACGATCGGTCGTGAGCTTGTTGTTATTAAAAAGTCGCCGCCGATCCCGGAGACGGCCTTGTGTCTCAGCAAGGAGATCTCTGCTGACTTGAGAGAAAGGATCGCTGCTACGATGCTTGAGATGCATGAAACTGAAGAGGGCAGAAAGATTCTGCAGGAACTTGAGGCACTGCGTTTTATTCCGGCCGACAAGGATGATTACAGAACGGTCCTGCAGATCGAACAACAAGCCAGGCAGCTAATTACAGGCCGTTAATCAAGAATGAAGAAAAAGATAATCATAGTATTTCTTGCTCTGTTCGCCTTTTTTACCGCCGGCGTTCTGATCGCTCTGCAGATGGTGTTTCAGACCACGGAAAGCCTTGACTCGTTGATAACTCTCCACAAGGTG
>CBDVDF010000041.1:0-8902 GCA_965372675.1 uncultured Desulfobacterales bacterium | reverse complement strand
TTCGATCACCATCGGTATTTCGGTCGATGATACCATCCATTACATCCACCGCTTCCAGAAGGAGTTTCCCCTGGACCGCAACTATCTGGCCACGATGAACCGCTGCCATCGCAGTATCGGCCGGGCCATATTTTATACTACGGTGACGATCAGTATCGGTTTCTCGATCCTGGTTATGTCAAACTTTATCCCAACCATTTATTTCGGCCTGTTTACCTGCTTGGCGATGCTGGTCGCTCTGCTTGGCGACCTTACTCTGTTGCCCAAGATGCTGGTTCTTTTCAAACCTCTGGGCCGGGAAGGGTTGCCATAGATCCATCCACTGATCCCGGTTCAGGCTACTCGTCACTTGACCTGCATGACCGTTCTGCGGTTTGATGAAATAACGAACCTGAGGTCTCGGCTCCTTGCCTGATCGGGACCGGGCGGACCAGCCGAAAAATATTTAAACAGGATGAGAGACAGGTAATTGTGATGGCCGACGGCAAACGATCTCGCCGAAGTTTATATCAGGCTTTCTTGCCAACGCGCTTGCCCCACTTTATTCCTGGCAATCAGGTCACCCTGTTACATAACGGAGAAGCATATTTCCCCGCCATCGAAGCGGCGTTCGACCGGGCAAGATATGAAATTTATCTTGAAACCTATATTTATGCAGATGACGCCACCGGCAGGCAGATCGCGGCGGCGCTGGAGCGGGCGGTCCGACGCGGCGTAAAGGTTTATGTACTGATCGACGGCTACGGCTCCAAGGACTTGCCGCGGAGCATGCTGAACCGCCTGCGGGCGGGCGGCGTCGAGACCCTCATCTTCCGCCCCAAGATATCCCCCTGGACCTTTCAGCGCAAACGGTTGCGCCGAATGCACCGGAAGATCGCGGTCGTGGACCGGGAGATCGCCTTTGTCGGAGGGATCAATATTATTGATGACAGTGGGCCGGCGGATGAGATGCCGCCGCGCTACGACTACGCAGTCGCAGTGGCAGGACCGCTGGTGGACGAGATCCGCCTTGACGTTCAGAGCTTGTGGTCAAAGGTGGCGTGGCGTCATTTTCACAAAGGGCCGTCCCGGGGCGAAGCACTGCCGGTTGCAACCTCCAGCGGTGGCCGGATGAGCGCGGCATTCCTGGTGCGGGACAACATCCGTCATCGCCGCAGCATTGAAGCGGCCTATCTGCGGGCGATCGAGCAGGCCGAATCCGAGATCATTATAGCCAATGCCTACTTTTTGCCGGGACTTAATTTTCGTCATCTGCTTATCAATGCGGCCAGGCGCGGTGTCCGGGTGGTCTTGCTGCTGCAGGGGCGGGTTGAATATATTCTCCAACATTATGCCTCGCGGGCGCTATATGGCAATTTCCTCGATGCGGGGATTGAAATTTACGAATACCGCAAGAGTTTCCTGCACGCCAAAGTGGCGGTGATTGACGGCCATTGGGCGACGGTGGGCTCTTCAAATATCGATCCGTTCAGCCTGCTCTTTTCACACGAAGCGAATATTGCTGTTGAGGATAAAGAATTCGGCGCGACCCTGGCCCAAAGCCTGAAACGAACCATGGCAACCGATGGCCTGCGAATCTTGCGAGACAACTGGAAACAGCAGCCTGCCAGTTTACGGTTCAAGAGCTGGCTCAGTTATGGTTTGCTGCGATTGGTGATGGGAATCAGCGGCTATGTCCGTGAACACGGGAAGGGGGAGATCCATTAAAAGGTCTTCGCGATACACTCCCCTTAAAGGAACTTGCAGTAAGGATGAGTGCTCCAAGGCTGGGAACAGACAGATTACCCAACTAATTCGACGAATTTTTAATCACTTGTCCTGACCCGGCCCCAGCTACGGCTACGGCTTACACTGTCAATGCGAAGCAAGTTCTTTATCAATACGCTCTGCAAGAAAGATTTTTAAAAGAGATTGATATGGTACATCTCTTTTATTTGCCAGAAGCTTAAGTTCTTCCAGCATTGATTCTGGCAGACGCAGTGAAATTTTTTTTACGGAAGGTTTAAGGTTAGAAAAAGTAATCCGTTCCGCTTGTTTCCAGTTAATATATTCAGTTGCGTCGTGAGTAGCCCAAAACTCTCTTTCTTCGTCTTCATTTTTAAATTTTGGTATTCGCTTACTCATTATTATATACCTCCCTTTCTTTACGACTCATATCTCTTGCAGAAATGACACGAATAAGATTGTTCCTGACAGTAAATGCAATGAATAGAGCTCTTTTCAAATCAGTTTCCCCAAGCGCATAAAACCTTTTCTCTGTTTTTGAATGTACTATGTCGTCTTGGATCGCCAAGGGGTGGTTGAAGAATATTTGTTCACACTCTGTGTGGCTGACTCTGTGTTTCAGCCAGTTTTTATCAATATTCCCTTCGTCCCAATCAAAGCCTGAGCATTGATTAAGTGTTTCTATGTATATCCTATCCATATCTTATGTATATATCTATGCCATACATATTGTCAAGTTTATGATAGGGTTATTTTGAGACAGAATGTTTAAGGTGTGAGGCGCGGTGTACGGGGGGTCTTGCTGCGATTGATGATGGGAATCAGCGGCTATGCCCGTTAACGGGGATATCTCAACGAGACCCAATTTTTCTCCTGTTATCAATCGCGTTTCTTGATCACGTCCTCCGCCCAACTGAGAGCCGCCATGGTGTTGGGAAAGCCGATGGTGCTGGTGAGCAGGATAAGGGTGTGATAGATCTCCTCCTGGCTGGCCCCAGCCTCAAGCGATCTTCTGGTGTGGCTATGCACGGAGCCTTCGGACCGGCCAGCGGCGGCGGCTGCCAGTTGGATAAGGTTGGCGGTCTTCTCGTCTCTCGGTCCTGCTTTCTTGACGGTGATGCCCAGATTTTCAACTGCTGCGATAAACTCGGGATGCCTGTCTTTAACCCTGAGATATTGCTTGGAAATGATTGCTGCCATGGTCGTTCCTCCCGATCTGTTAAGTCCTTTATCTGTCTGCCAGCCTTTCCTGTCTCTATTTTATATTAGGTCTTTACTCAGCCAACTTTCAAGAATTCATTAAAAAAGAACGGTGTGAAATAGTGTTCTGTGATTTTCCCATCAGGGGGGCCATGGGCTAATCACCCTTCCTGTTTACAGATCAAACTTCTCCAGGCGATAGATCAGGACATGCCGGGGGATCTTTAACAAACGGGCGGCGCCGGAACGATTGCCGCCGCTCTTCTCAAGGGCCTTGATGATCAAGGTCTTCTCAACTTCTTCCAGGGACAGTCCCTCGGGCGGTATTTCCAGGGACAATCCTCCGGCACCAGTCTCGGCCGAACCGGCAACGCTGGCCGCCGCCAGGCCCAGAACTTCATCACTTATCTCATCACCGCTCCGGAGAATAAAGCCCCTTTCGACAGAATTCTGTAACTCCCTGATATTTCCGGGCCAGCCGTAAGCTTTCATGCTGGTCAAGGCTGCGGTGCTGAAGCTGACCCCTTTGGGTGCGCCAAGTTTTTTAAGAAAATGCACTGCCAGGGTCTCGATATCCTCCGGTCGTTCTCTTAAGGCTGGGATATGGAGCGGAATAACACTGAGCCGGTAGTAAAGATCTTCCCTGAACTGACCGGCAGAGGCCAATTCCTTTAGATCGCGATTGCTGGCGGCAACGATCCTGACATCCACTATTTCAACCTTGTCAGCCCCGACCGGTTCAACTTCCCTCTCCTGGATCGCCCGCAACAGCTTGGCCTGCATATCAAGCTTCAGCTCGCCGATCTCATCGAGGAACAGGGTGCCACCCTGGGCGCTCTGAAAGCGGCCCTTGCGATTTGCCACCGCCCCGGTAAAAGCGCCTTTGACATGGCCGAATAGTTCGCTCTCGATCAGGGTGTCTGGGATAGCGGCACAGTTAACCGCTACCAGTGGTCCCTTATGCCGACCACTGCGCCGGTGGATAAGCCGGGCCAGCAGCTCCTTACCGGTGCCGGACTCGCCGCTGATCAGAACAGTCGCCTCACTCTCGGCAACCTTAAGGGCCGTTTCCAGCAAACCGGCCATGGTCGGATTTGCCGTCTCCATGCCCTCTACCCCGCTCAGCCGGTCGACCTCCTGCTCCAGTTGCCGGTTCCGTGATCGCAGGGTATGAAGCTCAAGGGCCTTGCGACAGGACATCCTGAGGGTCTCACGATCGAAAGGCTTGGTGATGAAGTTGAAGGCGCCCTCGGACATGGCTTTGACCGCCATATCGATCGAGCCGTAAGCCGTTATGACAATGACCGGGGTATCAGGAGATTTCTCCTTAAACTCTGCCAGAAGCTCCAGGCCGTTCATGTCGCCAAGTTCAACATCGGTTACCACCAGGTCCGGCTCGGAATCGTTGAACTCTGTCAGCCCTTCCTGACCGGAAGCGGCTGTCACAACCTCGAAACCGGCCGCGACCAGATTATACTCCGTCACTCGTCTCAAACTGTCATCGTCATCTATCAACAGAATCCTGCCAGACATCACACACTCCTCTGATTATTTTCTCGGCAACGAAACGGAAAAACAGGCCCCGCCCTGGCCGCTTTCGGAAACATTGATCTGGCCACCCATGCTTTCAACGATCCTGGCGCTGATCGACAAACCAAGACCGGTGCCATGCTCCTTGCCGGAAACAAACGGCTGGAAAATATCCAGCCTCATATTCTCGGGGATGCCCGGGCCATTATCGGAGATCACCACGATCAATTCATCTTCCTCAACTCTGACCAGCAGATCGATCCGGCCATCTTTCTCAAGAGCATCTATGGCATTCAAGATTATATTCAGGAGGATCTGGGACATCTTACCACCATCAACCAGGAATGTTTCCGCTTCCAGGCAGGAATCGACCTGCAGGACCACTGCCTTCTTGCGCAGATGGGGTTCCATCAGCCTTACAACCCGGCTGATGACCTCGGATAATGGTTCGGCCGGTTGATCATTGGCGGAAAGTATCTCCCCCTTGGAGAATTGGAGGATCTCACTGACCGTGACATTGAGCCGGTCCACCTCTTTCAAGAGGATCTCGCCAAATTCCCTTTTTGGATGCCCTTCGGGAAATTCATCGAGGATGATCTCGGCCGTACCCCGCAGGGAGCTCAGGGGATTTTTGATCTCATGGGCCAGAGAGGCGGACAATTCTCCCAGGGCGGCAAGCTTCTGATTGGCGCCAAGTTGTTCTTCCACTTCAAGAAGGATCGCGCTCTCGCGGTGGAGACGCTCATAGGCCTCTTCCAGTTCTTCGGAAAGTTTCTGGTACTTCTCCCTCAACCTGGCCTCACGACTGGAGATAAAACCGGTCAGGGCCCCGGCCGCCAGATACAGCACCACTTCGATGAGTTCATTCAGATAGATCCGGGGATCTTCGCTGATATAGAGGAGAAGATGCGGGATAAAGGCCAGCGAGGCAAGAACCGCGAAAAAAACACCGCCCCGCAGACCGAACCAGATAGCGCCGAGGATGATCGGAAAATAACTGAGGCGGCGGTAGGCGGCGTGATAGACCCCGAGGTCGCCGGGGGTGACAAAATGGAGCACCCCTATACCGGCCACGGACAACAAGAGAATTGTAAAGAGAGTTTTTCGCATTAATCAACCGTCAGGGGCTCTTTACCAGGATGCCCTCTGCCCGCCAGCCTTTCAGATCAGCTTCCAGCTGGTGAACGCGCTTAAAGCCGGCAACCTTGAGGATGAAACCGGCCAGACCGGCTCTCGGCCCGTGAGAACAGTATACCACGAGCGGGTCTTCTTTACTTTTAACGGGGATCCGCCCTAAACGGAAGGGCAAAACTAAAACAGAAATATTGACCGCCCCCGGCAGATGGCCTTTGCGGTACTCGGAATTCGTCCTGACATCAAGAACCACCAGAGAGGCCGGCGCTTCTGTCAGTCGATCGTTCAGGGTGCCGTGACTTATTGAGGTCGCGCAACCAGAGATCAGCAAAGAGAGGAATGTTACCAGGAGAAGCAGGCGGGGATTAAGAGACTTATCGGACCATCTGGCATCAGGTGCGGTAATCGGCATTGATCCTGACGTAATCGAGGGAGAAATCACAGGTGTAGTATTCACAGGAACCGGGGCCGTTATGAAGATCGATGTTGACACTGAACTCCTTCTTCTTCAAAACTTCGGTGGCAGCCTCTTCAACAACAGCACCCTGACCGAGCCCGGCCCGGACCATCAGGACCTCGTCAAAGGCTATATCAACCAGGCCCTGGTCAAACTCGGCCCCGGATCGACCCAGAGCGCCAATGATCCGGCCCCAGTTGGCGTCTTCACCAAAGAATGCGGTCTTGACCAGGCTTGACTCCGCCACCGTCTCCGCCGCTTTTACCGCCTCGCTATCATCTCTGGCCCCAGTCACCCGGACCGTGATCAGCTTGGTGGCACCTTCACCGTCCCGGACGATCTGCAGGGCCAGGTCCTTCAAGAGGTCGTTCAGGGCGGCCTCAAACAACTCCTTATCGCCACCACTTTCACTGATCAGGGAATTACCGGCCAGGCCGCTGGCCAGGATCAACACCGAATCGTTGGTGCTGGTATCGCCATCGACCGTGATCCGGTTGAAAGAACGGTCGCAGCCGGCCCGCAGCATTTCCCGCAGGCAGCCGGATTCTACCACCGCATCGGTCATCACAAAGGCGAGCATAGTGGCCATATTGGGCTTGATCATCCCGGCCCCTTTGGCAAGCCCTGCGATCTTTACCGGTTTTCCGGCCAGTTCAACAATCCGAACTGCTGTTTTGGGGACGGTATCCGTGGTCATGATCGCTTCTGAAACTTCGGCCAAGCCGTCAACAGAGAGGGACTTGATCAGGGCCGGCACCCCACGCTCAAAGCAAGGCATCTCAAGCTGCTCACCGATCACCCCGGTCGAAGCGACCAGGACTTCTTCTTCAGGGATACTGAGTCCCTCGGCAAGCATTTTACTACTCAGGAGAGCCGCAGCCATCCCCTCCTCACCGGTACAGGCGTTGGCGATCCCGGAGTTGATCAAGACCACCCGGGCCCGACCGTCAACCAGTCGTTCCATGTCCAGCAGGACCGGGGCCGCTTTTACCAGACTGGTGGTAAATACCCCAGCCGCGACCGCCGACTGATCACAGACGATCAAGGCCATATCCAGTCGATCCTTGCCCCGGATGCCGGCTTTGACCGCCGCCGCTTTAAAACCATTTACCTGTAATTCACTCATATCGTCGTTATATCTTGATCTTGCCGGTTTCAGGAAACCCGGCCACAGCATTTCTTGTACTTCTTACCACTGCCACATGGACAGGGCGAATTACGGCCTATCTTTTCACCCTCACGTTTGACCGGTTTGCGCTCCCCGGCTCCCTCACCATGCCGCAGTTCCATTTCCTGCTTGCGCTCCCGCTGCTGCCGGGCCAGCTTCTCGATCTCGTCCTCTTCGGCCAGTTTGATCAGAAAAAGATTTCTGAGGGTCTGCTGTTTTATGATGTCCATCAGGTCGACGAACATCTCGTACCCTTCACGTTTGTATTCGTTGAGGGGATTCTTCTGACCATAACCGCGCAGACCGATACCCTCTTTAAGATGGTCCATGTTCAGCAGATGCTCTTTCCAGTGCTGATCGATGATCTGGAGCAGCACCAGCTTCTCCAGGTGGCGCATGTTATCGGCGCCGTTCTCTTCTTCCCGGGCCTTATAGGCCTGTTTAAGGAATTCGACCAGCCGGTCACTCAGTTGCTCGGCAGTGATCTTCTCCTTTTCCTGATCTGGTACCGCAAATTCAAGACCGAGGATGGAACGCAGTTGTTCGGTAAGGCTCTGCCACTCCCACTCATCCGCAGACGACCGGGGGTCAGCCACCCCGCCGGCCATCGTTTCGGCCATCTCTTCGACCATGTCGATGATGTCCTCCTGGATATCATCACTGGCGAGGATCTCGCGACGCTGCCGGTAGATCACCTCCCGCTGCTTGTTCATGACATCGTCATATTCGAGGAGATGCTTCCTGATCTCGAAGTTGTGGCCCTCAACCTTGCGCTGGGCATTTTCTATCGCCTTGCTGATGATACCGTGCTCGACCGGTTCATCCTCTTCCATGCCCAGTTTATCCATGATCCCGGAAATACGATCGGAACCGAAGATCCGCAGCAGATCATCTTCGAGGGAAAGGAAAAAGCGGGAGGAACCGAGATCGCCCTGACGACCGGAACGGCCCCGCAGCTGATTGTCGATCCGGCGTGACTCGTGCCGACTGGTCCCGAGGATATGCAGACCACCGAGATCGGCAACACCTTCGCCAAGTTTTATATCGGTACCACGACCGGCCATATTGGTGGCAATGGTAACCTTGCCGCGCTCACCGGCCTCGGTAATGATCTCGGCCTCTTTTTCATGATGTTTGGCATTGAGGACCGAATGCTTGACCCCGGCTTTTTTGAGCATTTTCGAGATCTGCTCGGAGATATCGATGCTGATCGTCCCGACCAGCACCGGTCGGCCCTGCTTGTGCAACTCCTGGATCTCCCTGACCACGGCCCGAAACTTGGCCTTCTTGTTCTTGTAGATCAAATCGGCATAATCGCTGCGGATCATCGGGTGATGGGTGGGGATCGTCACCACATCGAGATTGTAGATCTTTTTAAACTCAACCGCTTCGGTATCGGCGGTGCCGGTCATCCCGGCCAGTTTTTTATACATCCGGAAATAATTCTGGAAAGTTATCGAGGCCAGGGTCTGGTTCTCTTTTTCCACTTTGACCTTCTCTTTGGCTTCCAGAGCCTGGTGCAGCCCGTCGCTGTAACGCCGACCTGGCATGGCCCGACCGGTGAATTCATCAACGATCAGGACTTCTCCATCCCGGACCAGATAATCAACGTCACGGGCAAAAATGAAGTTGGCCCGCAAGGCCTGGTTCAGATGATGCAGCCATTCGATGTTCTTGGGGTCATAGAG
>CBDVDF010000040.1:0-9048 GCA_965372675.1 uncultured Desulfobacterales bacterium | reverse complement strand
AGGATTGTTTGAAGGTTATTTTCGTCTGAGTTATAGGTTGAAATTCCCTGTTTTTTGAGAGGTAGTTTTCAGCGAGCTGTCGCCGTTGTTGCTGCGGCTGAGTTTTTTGAATATCGAATGTCGAACAAGGAATAATGAAGGTTGGGAAGATTTATTAATTGAGAAAGCACCTCTCCTTCGATATTCGACATTCCTTGTTCAAAATTCTGCGGTTTAAGGGGTCTGGAAACCGGGCCAATCCTGGTGTCGCCGGACTCTAATTCCGACGGGCAGGACGGCGCTGGTGTCTGGTTGGACCACCGCGTCTGCCGCCATGGGACTTCTTCTGTTGATAGGTCTTATTTTCAGGCCTGGCGGTACCCTTGGGTGGTTCTTTCAGCAGTTCCGGGTCTGGGGTGGTGCATGGTAGTTTGGCTCCGAGAAAGGCTTCGATCTCCGGGATATAGAAAGAACCCTCTTCGCAGGCGAAGCTGATCGAGATGCCGGTAGAGCCGGCTCTGCCGGTTCGGCCGATCCGATGGACATAGTCCTCCGCCTCATACGGCAGGGTATAGTTGATCACATGACTGACACCCTCAATATGGATGCCCCGTCCGGCAACATCGGTTGCGACCAGTACCCTGATCTTGCCGTTGCGGAAATCCTCCAGGGTCCTGATCCGTTTGTTCTGGGGAACCTCACCGGAAAGCATTGCGCATGAAATATCATTTCTCTTCAGGCGTTCAGTGAGCCGGCGGGTCTCATCACGGCGGTTGGTGAAGACGATAACCCTTTGCAGATCACCGTTGATAATAGTGTTGTAGAGCAGGTTATATTTTTCCCTGGCGGTGGTCAGGTAAACCAGCTGTTCAACCGTGTCGATCGCCACCTGCTCCGGCTCGATATCGATGGTGACCGGTTTAGTGGTCCACTGTGCGGCCAGATGGGTTACTTCCTCGGTTATGGTGGCGCTGTAAAAAAGGGTCTGACGTTTATCTTTGGTCGGAGTGGCGTGGACGATCTTTCTGACGTCGGGGATGAAACCCATATCCAGCATCCGGTCGGCCTCGTCGATCACCATTACTTTGACCTTTGAGAGGTCGACTACCCGGTTGCGATGGAAATCAAGCAGTCGCCCGGGGGTGGCTACCACCAGAGCGACCTGTTTACCTATAAGTTTGTTCTGCTGCTTTTGATAATCGATACCGCCAAACACAGAGACAACCTTGAGGTCTGTGTGCTTTGCCAGATCTTCGGCGTCTTTGGCGATCTGAATGACCAGTTCTCTGGTCGGGGCGATCACCAGCCCGTATGGTGCTCCGGTCGGCCGGTCATGGCGCGTATTTTTATCGAGCAGCCCGGCAAAAATGGTGATCAGGAAGGCGGCGGTCTTGCCGGTGCCGGTCTGGGCCTTACCGATCGTGTCTATTCCTTTTAAAGTGTGGGGCAGTGACTCGGCCTGGATCGGGGTGCAGTAATTAAAATTCAGGTCGGCAAGGGCGTGCATGATCTCCGGGGGTAGGCTGAAATCATGAAACCTGGTTTTACCTTCTTCGGGGGTGACTGCGAAACTGGCCGGGTCCCAGTCGCTATGACTGGTTGTCGAGTCCGCAGCCGCAACCTGAGCTGACTGGCCAGGTTTCTTTTTCCGGGAGCTGCGCCGTTTTTTGTGACGTGGGCGGTCGGGAGAGGAAGGTTTCGCCTTGCTGGTTTCGTTTTGCTCGGGCTTAGTGCTTTTGGAGCCGGGTTTAAGGCGATCACGGATAAAGGTGAATAATCTGTTTACCATTTTTATGATTAGCACCACAGTCGGTCTGGCATTCAGTCAGTTGAACCGCGAGGCTTGATTTCCTTTTGCTGTATATGATGTGAAGTTTAGAAAAATCCCCGATCATTCGAGAATCAGTCTTTTAGTCGAAAAAGTAAGTATAGTCAAGGATATCTGCCTTGTTAGCGGGGCAGGACAAGTTGTTGACTGGTGCGCTGCGACAGGTTTGTGTTAAAATGATGAAGACGGCTATGATCACCCGGTAGAGGTGTTCGTTAAGGATAAATTCGAGGAGAATAGAGATGCCGAAAATAGAGTGGAATGAGTCTTTTAGTGTCGGCGTTGCCGAGATAGATGAACAGCATCGGCGCTGGATCGAACTGATCAACAAGCTCCATGACGCCTTAATGGGTAAAAAGGTTTCATCTGGTATGACGGATAAAATTCTCAGCGAGATGATCGATTATACCCATTTTCATTTTGCCTTTGAAGAAGAGTATTTGCAGAAGATCAATTATGCCGATCTCAAGAAGCATCGTTACCAGCACGAATTTTTCAAAAAAAATCTGCTTGGTAAACTGCAGGAAGAACGGGCCGGGAAGCTGGTACTGAATACCGAGGTTATGAAGATGCTGGTGCACTGGCTGCAGGATCATATTCTTCAGGAGGACATGAAGTACAGGCCCGAATAGATCCACGGTTCAGGTGTAATGGTTTGAGACATGTCTTACCTGGCGGTGAACTGGACTTCCAGCATAAGCAAGATCGCTCCGATGGCATCTCTTTCACCGGTGAGTTCGTTGCGGGGAAAGGTCACTTCGGGGGTAACTTCCAGGAAAAGCCAGGGACGGGAAAATTTTTTTCTCATACGACAACCTATTCTGTAGTTTGTTATTTCTGTCTCCGGTCGTGTCACTCCGAACGCGCCAATATCCAACGATGCAGCGGTCTTGTCGGAAAATTTTTTAAATAAGCTGGTCGTTACTCCCCAGGTAACTCCCCAGGCATGTACATGGTCGACCTCGGCGCGGATTCCGGACAGACTCAGGCGTCCTGTAACCGTCTCGGTTAGAGTCCTGTCATAGTCCAGAGTTGCGGTTGTTCCATATCCGTCGTTAGATTTCCAATAACCGGATCCTTTTAATGCCACAATGTTATTACTGCCGATATGAACAAGGCGGCGAAAGCGGACGCGATAGTAGTACTCGAAGGGAGAGAATAGTCGTCCACCGACACTAAGATGGAGCTTTGATCTCAAGGTGTTGTATAACTTGTACCGCAGACCTGCGTTGCTTTTTGTCTGGGCGTCACCATCTTCAATTATAGTTGTTGAGGAATCTTCCTCATTTGTGGTCGTGAACTCGTCATCTCCCTCTCCGAATAGTATCAATCTAAGTTTTCGGCTGGCCCCGGGGATTCGTATCCTCCCCCCCAGGCGTATTGGGAAAGTTACCCCCTCACCTTCGACCAGATGGCTTGCGATCCTCAGACGAATAAAAGTCGAGGGTTGCTCTACGTCTAGAAATCTCGGGTTGCCAAAAAAACTGTCAAACCAGACGGCGGGCCCGTTAGCTTTGTCTGCAAGATAATCGTGCGAACTATCTATCAGGCTTACCAGCATTCCGGGCTCCGTCTCTGTTTTTTCAACGGGAGGCTGTTCTTCGCTGTGCACTGTAATAACAGGCAGTAGCCAAGAGACCAGAACAAATAAGGCCAGGATGATTTTACAAAGAAAAGTTTTTGCCATGTGGTTTGTGTGGACTATTCCTAAAAAACTTTTTGAGCATGAACACGGTTATAATAATTAACCGACAAAAATTTTTGAACATAGTAAAAACCGGTAAGACCACGTCAATATGATACAATACGAAATGAAATAAGTTGGCGAGGAAAAAGGCTAATAGAATCATTTTATGAGGGTAGTTGTGAGAAAAATTGTTAAAATATTCATAACCATTGTCATGTTAGTTGCCGTGATTGTTTCCTGCACCGAAGTTGAGATGCAACAGTTCAGCCGGCAGGTCCTGACCGGAATCTCGGCCGGTGAACAGGTGCCCCTTTCCCTGGGCGAGATCGACGCCGGTCTTCGTGAGGCCCTGAAGGTCGGCAGTGAGAGGGTGGTGCAGCGGTTGGGACGAAATGACGGATTCAACGGTGATCTGAAGATCCGCATCCCTCTGCCGGAAGATTTGGAAAAAGCCCGGAAGATCGCGGCCAAGGTAGGGCTTGATCGGACCTTTAATGATCTGGAGATCCGGCTCAACCGGGCGGCCGAAAAAGCGGCCCCCTTGGCAAAAGAGCTTTTCTGGCAGGCGATCAGGGAAATGAGCATTGCTGATATCCGCGGGATCTATAACGGCCACGATGATGCGGCCACCCGTTATTTTGCAGGCAAAATGAGCCCCAGCCTGACCGTGGCCATGCGGCCGGTGGTCGATAAAAGTCTTGGCCAGGTGGGGGCTGTACAGGTCTATAAAAAACTGTTCAGGGAATATAATGCCCTCCCTTTTGCACCGAAGATCGAGGCCGATCTTACCGCTTACGTGGTCAGCGGCGGTATGGCTGGCATCTTTCATTACCTGGCCGAGGAGGAGGCGGAGATACGTCGCAACCCTGCCAAGCGTACCAGCGAGATCCTGCGTCGGGTTTTTGGTCGATAAGTTAAAATGCAGGTCTGTTGTAGAGATATCTGAAAGAGAGGGATGGACAATCGTGCAAGATGAGCAAAAACAATAAAAAAAACGATCCTGGCAAAAAACTGGGCCAGGCCATTAATTATCAGCAGACAGGCCTGGTCAATGAAGCGGCCAAGATCTATAGAAATATATTAGAGAAAGAGCCGGACAATGTCGTTGCCAATCATAACCTCGGTATTATTTCTTATCAGGCCGGGGAGTTTGGCTCAGCCCTGGAAAGAATCCAGAAAGTGCTGAAGGTCAGCCCTGAAAACATCGATGCCCTTAATCTTCTGGGCAGTATTTATCTGACAAAAGCGGAGCTGGACAAGGCGAGCGATTGTTACCTGAAGATCCTCTCTGTCGATCGGCAACATCTTCTGGCCAATTATACTCTTGGCGATATCTGCAGAACCCAGGGTAAGTACGATGATGCCATTAATTACTATAACAATGTTTTATCGATCCGAGCGGACCACGGGCCGGCCTGTTTTTATCTTGCTGACATTTACGAAAAAACGAACCAGTTAGAATTGTCCCGGACTAATCTGCAAAAAGCCCAGGAATATGCTTTCAGCGCAAAAGATTGTGCGGTGCTGGAGGCGAAGCTCTTTTATCGGGAAGGGGCCCTGGCTGAAGCCCTCAATAAGCTGGCTGAGCTCACTATTTCGGAAAATGATACCTTTGAAGCGGCCTGCCAGGTCTTGTTTCTGAAGGGCAAGATCTATGATCGCTTGGGAGAGCCTGAAAAGGCTTTTGAGAATTTTCAAAGATCAAATAACCAGTTTGCCAGATCTGTAGAAGCGAGCCGGGTTGATCCCCGCAAATATCTTAACAGGGTAAAAACGAACAGGGAAAAATTTTCCCGATCATGGATTGGTTCGTGGCCCCGCCTGCCTGATCTCGAGATGGTTCCTTCTGCTTTTATTGTTGGTTTCCCACGTTCCGGCACCACCCTGCTTGATCAGATCCTCGACAGTCATCCGGGGATCACGGTCGTTGAAGAAAGGCCGATGATCGATGATCTGGTGGAGACTTTTGTCGGCAGTTCGCAGGGCTATCCCGGGGCTCTTGCCGGCTTGGGGGCGGAACAGGTTGAGGATCTGCGGGCAAAATACCTGGAGCAGCTCGGGCAGTATTTGCCGGCAAGGCAGGGAAGCCAGCTGGTTGTTGATAAATTTCCGCTCAATATTGTTGAAATCGGTCTGATAAAAAGAATTTTTCCCGGGGCCAAAATAATTCTGGCCATGAGGCACCCTCTGGATGTCTGTCTGAGTAATTTCATGCAGTTTTTTGTGCTTAACGACGCAATGGCAAATTTTTTGACCATTAAAAATACAGCCAGGCTTTATGTCGCGGTCATGGATCTCTGGAATCAATACGAACAGGTCTTCGATCTTGATCGCCACATGGTTAAATATGAAGATATCGTCGGGGATTTTGAGACGGAGACCCGGAGCCTGCTCGCTTATCTGGGGGTAGAATGGGATAGTTCTGTGCTTGAATATTATCGCAAGCCGACCAGGAAAGTAATAAGTACACCCAGTTATCAGGATGTCTCTCAGCCTATATATACCAAGGCCAGGTTTCGCTGGAAGAGATACAGGAAGTTTATTGAACCGATAATCACCGATCTCGAACCGTTTATCGAAAAGTTTGGCTACGAAGTGGATCTGTGAGGCGATTTGCTGAACAAAGCTGATCAGCCTTTTTCGGTCACCCGCCAGACTCCGTCCCAGTTCCGGGGCGGGTGGGTTGTGAAATCCCTGCATTTGGCCTCGTAAGCCCTGGCGGCTGGATCCCGGTCGGCGGTGGTCGCAAATATTGTTACGGCTGCAGGGAAGTTCCCCTGACGGAATAGTTCCAGGCCGTCGGCGAAACTCTTGAAATCAGCCATCTGCTCGGCTTGACGGCGGCCGGAAAGTGGCTCGTAGATCGCTACTGGTTTATCACGACCGACCACGGTCACCCTGGCGATCTCCCTGACCGGGATTCTATCCCCGATCTGACGGAGGGTGTTTTCCGAGATGAGGATCCAGGTGCCGAACTGCTTGTTAACCCCTTCAAGTCTGGCCGCCAGGTTGACCGAGTCGCCGAGCATGGTGTAATCGAAGCGGTCGTGGCTGCCCATATTGCCGACCACGGCCGGGCCGGTGTTGATGCCGACCCTCATCCTGACCTCTCCCTGGACCCATTTCCGCAGTTCCGCTTGCATCTCCTCAAGCTTGTCCAGACATCGCAAACCGGCCCGGACTGCCCTCTCCGCATGATCTTCAAGGTCGAGCGGGGCGTTCCAGAAGGCGATGATCGCGTCCCCCTCATATTTATCGACAGTGCCACCCTCCTGGTGAATGATCTCGGTCATCGCGGTCAGGTAATGGTTCAGGAAGGCGGTAAGATCTTCCGGGTCCAGCTTTTCCGACAGACCGGTAAAACCCTGGAGGTCGGAAAAGAAAATACTGATGATCCGGCGTTCGCCGCCCAGTTTAAGTTTCTCCGGGTTGCGGATCAGTTCCTCGATAAAGACCGGGCTGAGATACTGGGAAAAGGCACTCTTGATAAACCGTTTCTGTTTGCCTTCCAGGGCGTAGCGGCCGGTCAGGGCCGCTACCACGCTGATGATCAGCGCGGCTTCAAGGACCACGATCGGTAGCCAGTAACCATAATGATAAGCGGCGAAGCCGAAGAGAACCGGCAGGCCGCTCAGGCCGGCGGTGAGCAGGGAGATCGTCCACCAGGAACCGGCGGCCGCCATCGCCAGGCCGCAGAGCAGGGCAAAAGCCAGGACCGTCAGAACCACGGCAGATGGACCGGGGAGGCGGATGAAATCACCGGAGAGCAGGTTGTCGGCCAGGGTGGCATGAATTTCAACCCCGGGATAGACAGCGGCGACCGGCGAGGTGCGGAGATCCATAAGGCCCGGGGCCGAAAACCCCACCAGCACTATCTTGTCGCGAAATTCTTCCGGGTCGATCGACCCGGCTGTTTCATTGTTCCTGTGCCTGAGTTCGGATTGGAGGACGGCGGCGGCACTGTATGCGCGGTGGGTGCCGGAGGGGCCGCGGTACCTAAGTAGGACTTGTCCATCTTCGTCGATTGGTGCGGTTATCTTTCCGACCTGCAGGCCGGTCTGGTCTATCCGGCAGCTGATCGATGGGTCGATGGCGAAACGTACTCCGAAACCGAGGACCGGCAACTGCTGGCCGGCGAAGATGTTGAAGAGTGGCAGGCGGCGGAACACCCCGTCCGGGTCGGGGGAAAGCTGGACATTGGCCAGATGAGCACTGCTTTTAGTATATTTGTCGATCGGCAAAGCGGCTCTCGGATAAGAGATCTTCGCTGCTTTTGTTTCGGTCAGCCATTGCTCAAGCCCGGCGATCTGCAGTTTTGAAGGGGGAGCATCGATCGGCCAGCTTCTCTCCTGCCCTGAGCTGGTGGCCAGAAAAGCGGCGGTGACCGAGCCGAGATGGGCGGCCAGAGCAGCGGCGAACTCATCGTCGTCATCGCTGCCGTAAAAGGAGGGTTCGGTGAAAAGGATATCGAAGCCGATCGAGGCCGCGCCACCGCGCCGGCAGAAATCAGCGATGGCACCGTAGAGTTGCCGTGGCCAGGGCCAGCCGATGCCGTTGACATCCTTGGCCCAGTCCAGGCTGTTCTGGTCTACAAAGATCAGGACCACCCGATCGTTTGGAGGTCTGGCAGAGGCTAGTTCCCTCGCTCGCCAGTCGTAGGTTTTTGCCTCCCAACTGTCCCAGCCGTTCAACGTCCAGACTCCGAGGGCCAGGGCCGCGCCAAGCAGACCGGCCAACACCCCGACCATCAACCTTTTGCCGCCCATTTTTAAATATCTCTGCTGGCGGCGGCGAAGCGTTCGGCCTGGACCTGGTTAATATCCGTCGTCTTGTCGGTTAACTTGCGGCCCATTTTTTTGATGCGCCGGGACGGTGAAGGGTGGGTTTTGGCGAAATCAAGACCGCCGGGCTTAAGGGCGCCGGCCATCTTCTCCAACACTCTGATCAGGCCATCGGCTGAATAGCCGGTCTGGGCGAGGATCTCGATGGCCCGCTGGTCGGCTGCAAATTCAAAATCCCTTGAGTAGCCACTGTTCATCAGGGTGTTGGTTATATCGGTGATCGATGCCCCGAAGGTACTGGTCAACTCCCGCAGGTCACTGCCGCCGGCTTCGGCGGCCCCGGCCATGGCCAGGGCGGTAAAGGCCGAGGTCAGGCGTGATTTCTTGATGGCCCGCAGGCCGTGTTTCTGTTCAACGTGGGCGATCTCGTGGGCAAGGATCGCGGCCAGTTCCTCTTCGTTCTGACAAAGTCTGATCAGGCCCCGGGAAAGGGTGATCGTCCCGCCCGGGGCGGCAAAGGCGTTGATCTCTTCTGAATCGAGCAGGGCGAAGCGATAGCCGCTATAGGTTTCGGGCCGCTCGGAGAACATGGCCAGGGATTGGCCGAGAGTGTTGAGATAGAGAGTGGCTTCCCTGTTTTCCCATAACCGGAATTGACTGAGGACTGTGGCGGCAACCGCCCGGCCCAGGTAGTACTCCTGTTCCGGGGTGACGTCCTTGAAGGTGCTGGCGATCTTCTCGCTGCTTTCGCCGATCACTTTGGCGTTGCGGCT
>CBDVDF010000039.1:0-9128 GCA_965372675.1 uncultured Desulfobacterales bacterium | reverse complement strand
CCTGGTTGACTCTGATCTTTCTGGGCTTTGGAGTGGCAGCGGCTTTTTTAAATCTGTACCGCATGGCCATCAGGAAAGATTTGCAATCATGTACAAGGATGAGCGTTTACCGCTGAAAAAAATAGCTTTGTACAGTTGGATATTGCTTGCTGTCATGTTGCTCGGCAGTTGGATGATATTCAGTCTGGAAGCAGCTGGATCTGTTTTGGCTGGCGGATTACTAGCCAATATCAGCTTCATCCTGCTCAGACGTGACCTGACCAGACTACTGCAAGGGGAGCTGGAAGCAGTTAAAGTCAGGTTTTTCATTAAATACTATGCACGGTTGACGGTTATTGCGGTCAGCTTGTTTCTGCTGATCAGTTATCAAGTCGTGCAGGTAGTAGGTTTGTTGACCGGACTTTCAACTATTTTTCTCAGCATTGCAGCTGTAGCGATCAGCAGCGTAAGAAACGAATTAAATATTAAGGAGGCCTCGTAAGAGAGATGGAACATCCAATATTATTTATAACAGTTATTCTGGAAGCGCTGGGGATGCCAGTACCGCATGCAGCACCTGAATTTGGCAATTTCCTGGATACCAACCAGCTATTCGCCCCACATATGACCTATACCATGTTGGTTACCATTTTCCTTATTTTGGTCCCGAAGCTTACCATGGGTAAAACCGAAATGATCCCCGGCAAAGGTCAGAACTTCTGGGAAGCGGTTATCAGCGGCATGGAAGGGTTCATGGCTGAGAATATGGGCAAAGAAGGGGCCAGGATGATGTTCCCGATGCTGGCGACCTTTGGCTTTTATATTCCGGTTGCCAACATGATCGGTCTGATGCCCGGTTTCATGTCCCCCACTTCCAATCTGAATATTACCCTGGCCTGTACCTTGATAATCTTTACCACCACCCATATCCTCGGCTTTAAATTCCACGGGCTCACTTACTACAAGCATTTTCTCGGCCCGATCTGGTGGCTGATCCCGCTGATCGCCCCGATCGAGATCATCAGCCATCTGGCCAGGATCCTCTCTCTTTCCATCCGGCTGTTCGGTAACATTATGGCAAAAGAGACCCTGCTTGGAGTTCTTTTCCTGCTGGCCGGCGCCTACTTCGCACCTCTGCCCATCCTCTGCCTGGGTGTCTTCGTTTCGATTGTCCAGGCCTTTGTATTCGTACTCCTGTCGATCCTCTACTTTTCAGCATCGATGGAACATGCACATTAATTTGGTAATTAAAGACTTTATTTAGATAGATAATAAAAGAAAGAAGGCCATTCTTTAAACTACAAAAAAGGAGTCGTAAGATGAAGAAGTTAACCGTAAGTTCCATGATGTCCGTACTGATGATCATGGTCGGTGCAAGCCTGGCCATGGCCAGAGAGACCGAAGACGCCGGTGCAAGCAGCACTCTTAATGTTGCTGTTGTCTGTATTGCCGCTGCGCTTTCCGTAGGACTCGCTGCCCTGGGTTGTGGTATTGGTATGGGTACCGGTATCGGTGGAGCCTGTTCCGGTATTGCCCGTAACCCCGAAGCCTCCGGCAAGATCACCGTCACCATGATCATCGGCCTGGCCCTGATCGAGTCACTGACCATTTACGGTCTGGTTGTTTCTCTGATCCTCATTTTTGTTAAGCCTGGTATGTAATCAGAGCACCAGATAGATTTGTTTGATCAAGGCTGCGGGTGAAAACCTGCAGCCTTTTTTTGTTTGAGCGGTAATAATGGCCAGATGAATGAAGAAGTTATAATCAACCCGGGCAAAGAAAGAGGAGAGCCAGAACTCCCGGCCAGCGGCTTATTATGTATAAATCCAGCTGACGCCAAATTCCTGGCCGAACGGGGCGCAAAAATGTCCGGGAAGCGGCATTTTCTCTTTAACAGTAAGCTGCACATCGTTTCCGGCCCGGAAAGAGGCAGCGGCTTTTTTGTTGCCGGTCCGAGCATTGGCGCCCCGATGGCGGTTATGACCCTTGAAAAGCTGATCGCTTTAGGGGCCAAGCGGGTTGTTGTTTGCGGCTGGTGTGGCTCGTTAAATCCGCAACTTAAAACAGGTGACGTTCTCTTACCGACCTGGGGACTTTCAGAAGAAGGGACCTCCGGACACTATCCAATATCAGGCCAGGCCATAAGCTCAGAGAGGCTTCGAGCTGAGTTGAGTACCATAATTCTCAACAACCAATTCAATTGCACAGAAGGGCCTATCTGGACCACTGACGCCCTTTTCAGGGAAACAAAGGGGAAAGTGCGGGATTATGCCCAGAAATCAATCCTGGCCGTGGATATGGAGTTTAGCGCCCTGGCTACGGTAGCCATATATAGAAAAATAGATCTCGCTGCGGCCCTGATAGTCTCAGACCAGCTTTGGGGCGAGAAATGGCAACCCGGATTTCGCAACCGGCAATTTCGGGAAAACTCCAAAAAGATCCTCAACCTTCTCTTCAATTTCACTGCGGGCATGGCATGACAAATATGATGGCTGAAAAAGTTTTCCTGCAAAGTCTTGGTTGTCCAAAGAACCTGGTTGACTCAGAAGTGATGAGCGGTTGTCTGCGCGCCGCCGGCTACGACTTCGTTAATAGCCCGGAAGAGGCGGATATCATCCTGGTCAACACCTGCGGATTCATCAATCCGGCAGTGGAAGAGGGGATCGACACCATCCTCGCCCTGGCCAAAGTAAAAAAAAGCAAGCCGTATTGCCGTCTGGTGGTCACCGGTTGCATGGTGCAACGCTACGGAGATGATCTGCGCAAAGAACTGCCGGAAGTCGACCTCTTTCTGGGGGTGGATGATGTGGAAGAGATCGTCGCCAGAATAGCGGCCTTGGAGAATGAGACGGCCAACCGGGTAGAAGTCAGCGACCAACCCGGTTATCTGATGGACAGCCAGACCCCCAGGGCCCTGTCAACTCCCGCTTTCCGCTCTTACCTGAAGATCACCGAAGGTTGTTCGAACCGCTGCTCATACTGTCTGATCCCCAGCCTGCGCGGCCCTTTAAGGAGCCGGCCCCTCGATGATCTGCTCGAAGAGGCAAGGCTGCTCGAAAAAGCAGGCACCAGCGAATTAACCCTGATCGCCCAGGATCTAACCGCCTACGGGCTTGACCTGGGAAAGGGGCGAGAGCGACTGCCAGATCTCCTCAAGGCCCTGCTGGCCGACACCGACATTCCCTGGCTCAGGATGCTCTACCTTTACCCGATGCGAATCAATGCAAGGCTGCTGGAGATGGTGGCGGATAACGAACGGCTCCTGCCCTACTTCGATATCCCACTACAGCATATCAGTGACCGGGTCCTCAAGGCGATGAACCGACCCTATAACCGGGCTGAAGTAGAAACATTGATGGATTTGATCAGAGAGAAAGTACCGGGGGCGGCGATCAGAACGACCTTTATGGTCGGCTTTCCAGGGGAGACAGCAGAAGATGTGAATCAACTGGCGGATTTCATCTCCACTTACCAGCTCAACCATGTCGGGATCTTCACCTACTCAAATGAAGATGGCTGCGAGGCGGCAAAACTGCCCGAACAGTGCCCGGAAGAACTGAAGAACGAAAGGAAAGAAAGGTTGATGGAATTACAGGCTGAGATCTCGCTAGCCGCCAACAAACAACTGATCGGCACCATCCAACCGGTGCTGATCGAGGGGCTCAGCAGGGAAAGCGATCTGCTACTCGAGGGGCGAACCCGTTATCAGGCCCCGGAAATTGACGGTTGCGTATATATAGCCTCGGGGGAAAGCAGGCCTGGGGCGATTACAGACGTAAAGATCACCGAAGCCCACCACTACGACCTGATAGGCGAGATCATCAATTCCCAGAAATAACCCTGCAGTTAAAAAATCAGGGGATTAACTGTTGACGTGCTCTTTCAGCTCTTTGCCAACCTTGAAAAAAGGCAACTTCTTGGGGGGGACCTTGATGCTTTCGCCGGTCTTGGGGTTGCGGCCGGTATAGGAATCATATTTCTTGACCACGAAACTGCCGAACCCGCGAATTTCAATGCTGTCGCCGATGGCCAGAGCATCCACCATCGTATCAAGGATGGTGTTGGTTATGGGACTTGCTTCCCTTAACGGCAGGTTTATCTCCTGCGCCAAGGCTTCGATCAGCTGCGACTTGTTCATTCTTCCTTACCTTTTTTAACCCCTTTGCTAAAAAAATCTGCAACCCTCTAAACACTTGAAAAAATTCAAAATCTCCCAATTGAAAATTTCCTCAAGATTCACAAATATACTGTAACTAATCGAATGTAAAGAGTTTTTTTATTTAAAGACCTTTTTCAGCTCATTATCGGTTAATTTCCGGTACATTCCCACCCGCAAGCCACCCAAACCGAGTTTCCCGTACGCCAAGCGCTTAAGCTCCATAACAGGGTGCCCAATCGCCGCAAACATCTTGCGAACCTGCCTCTTTCGGCCTTCATGAATAATCACTTCGATGACCGTGCTATTTTTGCTACTTTTGATGACCCGCAGAGCAGCAGGCCAGGTTTTCTTTCCTTCTAGGAGGATACCGTTCCGTAGTTCGGTGAGCTTTTTTCGGGCAGGGGAGCCGTTGACTCTGGCCTCGTAAGTCCGCTTGATCTCGTTACTGGGATGAAGGATCTTCTGGGATAGCTCGCCATCGTTGGTCATCAACAGGGCCCCCTCGGTATCAAGATCGAGCCGACCAACCGGAAAGACCCTTTCCTTGACCCCTTTCAGCAAAGAGGAGACCACCGGCCGCCCTTGGGGATCACTCATGGTTGTGACATAACCCTTTGGTTTATTAAGCAGGAAACAGACCCGTTCCGGGCAGGGCAGGGGTTTACGATCAAATTCGATCTGCTGACGCTCAGGGTCGGCCTTGGTTCCCAACTCTGTCACCACTCGACCATCAACCCTGACCCGACCGGCCTTGATCATCAACTCGGCCTGACGCCGGGAGCAGATGCCGGCGGCGGCGAGAATTTTTTGTAAGCGTTCTTCCATAGACTTTAACCCGAATATTTCATGAGTATTTTTGAAAAATTGGTCTTAATCAACTGTACTTTCGTGGTAACGGCCTAATGCGCAGTAAGATTTTGTGACAAATTTTTTAAAATAGTTTTTTCAGATAGCGTAGACTTCAAAACTATTCACCCTTCGGGCCAGCCGATATATCCGGATAGTCTGCAGGATAAGGCTTGCAGCATACTGAAGTATAGCTGAAAACCTTATCCTTTGCCTTTCCGGCATCTCGACTGGTGAAATATACGGGTACAGGATATGTGGATGCGAAGCAGAATCACTGCATCCAACGGGCAGGTAGAATGTCGGTTATCCGGGCATCAACCTTACGCCTGGTCGCCTCATCAACCTCCAGGACCTCTGGATACCATGGCTTCATCCGGCAGTCGAAAACGATCGGCGCCTCAAGACCAACATGGAAACGATTAACCCCGGAAGAGGCCGCATAAATATCGGCCGCCGGCTCAAACCTGGTAAAAAAGGTCCAGAGAAATTCCTGCAGACTGGCCGTCGCCGCCCGGGTGTTGTCAACCAACATGACTACCGGCCAGTCGGCCAGCGGTTTATGGGCGGCCAACCTCTTGGGCAGATCAGGATCGTATTTATAGCTGCTTCCTTCGACGACCAGGGTGCCGGGCAGATAAACCTCAGGATGACTGCAGCCGGCCGGCAATTCCCCTTCAAAGACCTCCGGCAGGGTCCGGCGGGCCTTACCCAGTCCCATCAACATCGCCTTGGATCCTTTATTGACCGCTGGCCCGGTGTAATCAAGGGTGTCCTGGGAGACATTGGCAAAGACAAAGAGATCAGATTGCCAGTCAACCCGCTCCAGAACATGGGCCCAAAGCGTCTTGAAATCACTGACATCAATATCGCCATCGGTAAGGATCAGGAACTTGGTCAGGGAAAGTTGGCCTTCACCGAGGATCCGCAGGCCGCTGGCGAAGGCCTCGCGAGGATACCTGTCCGTAACCCTGGCCGCAGCCAGACAGTGGAAACCCGTCTCGCCATAAGTTTTCAGCTGCTTGACCCCACCCATGACCAATGGAAACAGGGGGGAGAGCAGATCCTGGAGAAAATCGCCGATGTAGAAATCCTCCTGGCGGGGCCGCCCCACCACGGTAGCCGGATAAATAGCATCTTTGCGGTGATAGAGCCGCTCGACCTGGAAGACCGGATAATCATGCTGCAGGGAATTGTAGCCATAATGATCTCCGAAAGGTCCTTCCGGCTGGCGGATATGGGGCGCCACAAAACCCTTGGCGGCAAATTCAACATAGGCAGGCATTGCATGCCCCCCCCGGGGATCGGCAACCATCGGCAGTTTGCCCCCCATCAGCAGGGAGGCCAGCATCAGTTCAGGGATATTTTCGGGCAGCGGCGCAATGGCAGCCATCATCAAAGCCGGGGGGCCGCCGATCAACAAGGTCATGGGCAGATTTTCATTCCTTTGCTCTGCCTCATGGTAGTGAAAGCCGCCGCCCTTGTGGATCTGCCAGTGAACCCCGGTCGTGGTGTCATCATAGCGCTGGATCCTGTACATCCCGAGGTTATGACCCCGACCGGCCGGGTGCTCGGTATAAACCAGCGGCAAGGTGACAAAGGGACCACCATCCGTTTCCCAGGAAGTGAGCATCGGCAGCTCAGTCAACCTCGGCGGCGTCATACATTTTTCAAGGATCGGCGCATCCTTGACGGTTTTAGTACCGATCCTGGCCGTCTGGGCCAACAGCCCTTTGATCGACCAGAGTTTCTTGAGGGTAGGGGTCAACTCCTCCGCAGCCCTGACCAGGCCGGCAACATAGTCAAGCGGCCGACGCCCGAAGGCCAGCTCAAGCCGCCGTTTTGAACCGAAAAGGTTGGTCACCACCGGGAAACTACTGCCTTTAACATTCTTGAACAGCAGCGCCGGCCCGCCCAGACCGATAACCCGCCGATGGATCTCGGCGATCTCAAGATAGGGATCAACCTCGACCTCAACTTCGATCAACTCCGACTCTTTCCGCAATATATCGATAAACCCGGGCAGGTCCCTGATCATTTTCGCACCCACAGTATTTGTTTTTGAGTATTCTTGGACAATCTAATCAACATCAGCGTAACAGGGGTCACACTCTCACCCTCCTTATTCGTCGCCGAGAAAAAGGTGATGATATTTCTTTTCACTGAGATGTTTCTTCATCAAGCCGGTAAAAAGATCGACTACCGACTCTATCTCCTGGCTTGAAAGCCTGGGCAGAAGTTCATCAAGCATCTCCGGCCCGGCAATTCTTTTGATAAACGACAGGAGTGAGCTCTGATCAGTATCACGGTCAAAACCAAAGACCCTTTCCTCGCCCCTTGCTCCAGTATGCAATATGGCTCCTTTCCGGTCCTAGACCATCCGCCACCAGACCTTGCGGGTCCTGGGGCCGTCAAAATCACAGAAGTAGATCTTTTGCCAGGTCCCTAAGCGCAAGCGACCGTTCTCGACAATGACCGTCACCGAACTGCCCATCATCGATGACATGATATGGGCCGGGGAATTACCTTCCAGATGTTTATAGGGATAGTCCATCGGGATGATCTGCTTGAAGATCGCCAGGATATCGGCCTTTACGGCCGGATCCGCCCCTTCATTAATAGTCAATCCCGCCGTGGTGTGGGGATTATAGATGCAGCACAAGCCGTCCCCACCACCCTCGGCCAACACGGCCTGAGCGATCATCGAGGTAATATCAATAAATTCCATCCGTTTGGAAGTAGACACGGAAAACTCACCGCTCTGCATAACCCATCTCCCGATAATTATTTAGCACAGGATCAAAGCCATACCAGCGGAAGCCCCAGACCTGCACCATTTTTAAGCAACCTGTTTAATTGATATATATCCTGAATGGGATGGCTGTCAAACTAATACAGCAGTTGGCCTTATTAAGGGCGGCCCATATATTGTCAAGAATCGACAGATATGATAAGAAGAGGGCCGGACGCCTGTTTTGGGCTGCCTTTACATATAAACTAACGGATGCGGATGAAATATTTCCCGATCAGCCTTAATATTACCGGTCGCAAATGTACCGTCATCGGGGGCGGCCGAGTGGCGGCCAGGAAGCTGGAGGCCCTGCTTGAATACGGTGGAGAGGTCCAGATAATCAGCCCCGAGCTGATCGGAGAACTCCAGAGCCTCCAGGAGGCCGGCCGGATCAAGTGGCTGTCGCGAAACTATCAGCCGGGCGACCTGAGCGGTTCTTTCCTGGTCATCGCCGCTACTGATGACAAACAGGTCCAGGAAAAAGTCTACCGCGAGGCGGAAAAGAACGGCCAGCTTGTCAATGTGGCTGATGTCCCTGAGCGTTGCAACTTCATTCTCCCGGCCACCGTTACCAGAGACAGCCTGACCGTCTCTGTTTCCACAGCCGGCAACAGCCCGGCCCTGGCCCGCCAACTCCGCCAGGAACTGGAAACGACTATCCGCCCTGAACACGGGATCCTGGGAGAAATGCTGGGTCTGATCAGACCGGAAATACTCAAGCTGGGCAAGCCCCATGACGAGAACAAGCTTATTTTTGCAGAGCTTCTCCATGACCGGTTCAGCGAATGGATCAGGGACAAAGACTGGCAAAGCATTGACAAGCACCTGCATAAAACCCTGGGTAACAATATTGACCGTGAGTGTTTAAACAGTTTGAAAAAAATGCTAGATTGTCAGTAACTATTCAGGTAAGCGACAGAAAGAAGACTCCGTCTATCGCCGCAGATGCTCTGAACAGCCACACTTATCCATACCCCCGGGGAGAGCAAAGAGAAAATGAGCCTACTATTTCAGCTGACCTTCTTTACTTACATCTTCGTTACAGTCACTTACATACTCTTCTTTTTCAATCAGAACAAAAGAGTCCGGACCCTGGCCCGTTACGGGATGGTGCTCGCTGCCATTGCCCATCTGGCCTATACCGTCCTCCGCTACTTTCAAGCTGGATATACCCCGATCACCAGCAGCCATGAAACTGCTTCTTTCTCTGCCCTGGTCATAACCTGGGCCTATCTGTCGTTTCTCTGGCGCTATCTCCATGGAAGAAAAGAAGCCGGCATGAAGAAGGCCGAATCCGTGGAATCCGAAACCCTGCCCTTGGCGCAGCGACTCATCCATGACAGGCGATTCAGC
>CBDVDF010000038.1:0-9158 GCA_965372675.1 uncultured Desulfobacterales bacterium | reverse complement strand
AGTTCGTCGAGCGCACCCGATCCGAATCGGGCTCCCGATTCGGGTTGCCTGGCACCCGTACGGATCTTCGTCGGGACGGGGGGGGGGACACACCGAGGGGCGCCGGTGTTTGTTTTGGACCATACCCCGCCCCCGGCCCCTGATGGACATAAAAAGCCGGCAGTTCCGCCAGCTCCCCATCCCCACCTTTAACCGCTTCAACCAATATTAAATCAGCCTTTTTGCCGGGATAGCTGTGAACCGGTTGCGAACGAACCGGAGCTAAACCGGCGGTCTGCAGAGTTGCCAGAAGTTCCTCCTTCCGCTCAAATGGATAGACCAGGTCAAAGCTGCCCCCGTCAACCAGCAGCCATTTCGCCGCTTTGACGACATCCTTGAGAGTTGCCGATATTTCATGCCGGGCGATCGCCTGCTCATGGTCGGGATTGATCCGGCCCGTCCCAGTCGGGCGGTATGGGGGATTAGAAACCACCCGCTCAAAACTTGCGGCCGCAAAATAGTCCTTGATCCTGGCGAGGTCTCCTTCGACAACCCGCAGACGATCAGCCAGGCCGTTTAGTTGGACATTAGCACGGGCCAGTTCGGCAAGTTCCGGTTGCAGTTCGAGGGCGGTTACAGAGATTGTCGGCCAGCGATAGGCAAGGATAAGGGCGATCACCCCGCAGCCGCTACCGAGATCAACAATCCTCTCTGTTGGCAGGGGTGAAAAGAAATGGGCCAGCAACACCGGGTCATGGGAAAAGCGATAACCATGACGGTGCTGGCGGCAGACCAGACGGTCTGAGAATAGATTTTCGGTGGTTGTTTCCCGCGGGTGGGGATCAGACATCGACCTTTTCGTCTTCTATCATCCGGTTCATGACCAGACCAGTCAGGATCTTGGGGTAGAAGTAGGTTGATTTATGGGGCATGACCAGGTCAGCATCGGAAACGTTTTTGACCTGGGAAACTTCGGTGTTGTTCATCAGGAATACGGCGCTCAGTTCATCACCGCCGGTGGTCTCTTTGACCGCCTTATCAAGGGCCTCATCCGGGTCGCTGAAATAATCGATCAGCTCCTCATCGGCGCAGCGGTCATGGTCAAGACCCAGATATTTGCCGAGGATCAGGTCGGAAAGCACGACCACATCGAGCTCTTTTAACGGTTCAGGCATTTCCCCGAACCCGGCCGCCTCCATCATTCCTTCTTTCATGACCAGCAGGAAGCAACGATCCTCGCCCGGGTGATAAAAACCGAAGGCATTGGCACGACCCCTTTCTTCGTCCATCTGGGCCAGAACTTCAGCAAGCAGAACTTCACGGCTGCCGTTCTTGATCTCGGTAATCTCAAAACCCTCGGCCAAGGTGGCAACCACCTCGTCGGCAGCCTTGCTACCCATCCGGACCATCCGGTGGGTCGGCAGGACGGAAAGACCGGGGTCTTCCATGGGACAATGATACATCATGATGAAATTGAAGGGACTGTCCTCGGCCACCGGGCCATGCCGCTCCGCCATTAATTCGCGCATCTGCAGGGCGGTGTTGTATCGATGGTGACCGTCGGCGATATAGACACTTTTATCAGCAAAAACATCCTTGGCCCTGGAGATCGCAGCCTGGTCGGTCACCCGCCATAGCGTATGCCGGCAACCATCCTGGTCTTCACAGGTCGCAAGCGGTTCCGGATCACGCGCCTCTTCCAGGGTATTGATCGCGAGATTCTCAGGATCCGGGTAGACCGAGAAAACCTGGCTGAACTGGGTCCGACAGGTGTCGAGGAGCCGGAGGCGATCGGTGACCACACCACGAAAAATCTGCTCATGCGGCTTGACTATCCCTTCCGAAAACTCGGCCAGGCCGGTCAGACAGACCAGGCCTTTACGGGTTAGCCTTCTGCCGGAAGGATGATTATAATCAATATAGTAAAGATAGATGGTGGACTGTTCATCCCGGCTGAGCACCCCTTCTTGCTGCCACTTCTCAAGGAGATCCAGGGACTCAGTATAACGGGCATCAGTCATCTGATCGGCGCTGACGTTCTTGCTGAGATCCAGCTGGATCATGCTGTAGGGATTCTTTTCGAGAAGATCCTGTTGGGCCTGCAGATTTATAACATCGTAAGGCGGGGTAACAACATCTTCGAGACGGGATATCTTGGCGTTATTATAGCGAAGGCCGCGAAAGGGGGCGATGAGGGCCACAGAGACAGCTCCATATTAAAGTTGAACGAATCGGGATCTTATGTAATGCTAGTGCCGCATAAACCATAAACCGACGCATCTTACTTGTTATTTAGCGCGCCAACCGCGTTACGACTTCTGTTACATAGCGTTGCTATGCGCCATCAGTCGTGCCTTGTTGGCACGCCAAATCCCTGCGCAATATTGCGACACTTTATGTTTTACGAGGCACTAGGCTGCGGTCGAGTAATGATCCAATGTTAAAAAGTTAGCTGTTTTTTAGTAAAAAACCAGCCGATTTTCAAGTTTTATATATAATAACCAAACCAAGCCGCCTTATCCTTGCAGACCAACCTTCCGGCGGCCAGACAGGAGAATAAAATGTTCGATATTTTTGTAAAGTCCCACTTCTCTGCCGGCCATCATCTCCGTAATTATCCCGGCAACTGCGAACGACCGCACGGCCACAACTGGAAAATCGAAGTGACGATCAGGGCCACGGAACTGGATGAGTTGGGGATGGCCATAGATTTCCGGGTCGCCAAGGACGCGGTCAAGAAAATTGTCGACTCTCTCGACCACCTGGACCTGAACGAGCATCCGGCTTTCCGGGACAAGAACCCCTCTTCCGAGAACATCGCCGTCTACATCTTCGATAACCTCAAGAAAACCCTGAGCAGCGACCGCTATCTCCCTTACAGCGTCGAGGTTCGGGAAACCGACAACTGCGGGGTCATCTATCGTGAAGACAGCCCCCCGGCTTGAAGTTTCAGAACTGTTCTTCAGCATCCAGGGGGAATCGAGCTATAGTGGCCAGCCCTGTGTTTTCATCCGCTTGTCCGGCTGTAATCTCCGCTGCAATTACTGCGACGCCAGATACACCTACGAGGAAGAGGGTGCGCTGAAAAGCATCCCCGAACTCCTCGCCTTTGCCGAAGAATATCCGGGCTACCCGGTCGAGATCACCGGTGGAGAACCGCTTATCCAGGAAGGTGCCATTCCGCTGATGGAAGAACTGCTGGCCGCCGGACGCCAGGTTCTGCTGGAGACCAATGGCACTATCAGCCTGGCCAAGGTCCCCGCCGGGGTGATCAGGATAATGGACGTCAAGTGCCCGGACAGCGGTATGTCCGAGCATCTGTTGCGAGATAATTTTTCTTTATTGAGTCCGGAAGATGAACTGAAGTTCGTCCTCAGTTCCAGAAGCGATTATGAATGGGCAGCGGAGATGGTCAAAGAGCTACCCCGGGGTGGGGCAGGAACGATCCATTTCTCACCGATACCCGACCGGCTTGATCCGGCCCAACTGGCGGAATGGCTCCTTGCCGACCGGTTGCCGGTCAGGCTGCAACTGCAGCTCCACAAGATCATCTGGCCCGGGGTGACGAGGGGGAAGTAAGCCGGGGGAAGGAAGTAAAAAGGCAAAAGTAAAAAGGTAAAAGTGCGGTAAGACTTATCAGATTTTTTTTAACCTTGAACCTTTCATCCCGCAACTCCCCCCCCCTGAACCCTGAACCCTGAACCCTGAAAGTGGAACCTTCTTTAAATCGTAATCACCACAACTTATAACTTTTTACTTATAACTTTTAACTTTTGCCTTTTCGTTTACAAACCGTAACCGAACACCCTACGTCGGAAGAAATCCACCAGTCGGCGGCGGCGGGAACTGACCTTGACCTGCTCGGGGATCATCTCGGGAACATCCATCCGCAGAATGGCCATTTTGTACTCAATATGGGCCGCAAACCTATTATCGAGATACCAGGCAAAGACCAGCCCGAAAAGAAGCCCCGGCGGCGTAAACCCTTCTGCACCGTTCAGCAGCCTGGTATAGATATGGCTGTCATTATCTGACCGGCACATTCGGGCCAGCTGCAAATATTCATCCAGACTCTCTTGGTCCAGCAAACAGTCCCGTTCGGGAACATCTCGCAGGACGATCCGGTAAACCCGACCCAGTGTTTCCGAGCCACTCTCGATCTTTTGCATTTCCTTGGCAGCGGCGTAGTTGCCCAGCAAAGATTCGCCAAGCGCCACCAGAAAAGCCAGCTCAAAACGATCGTGATCCGCAAAGACATCCTCTCTGATCTTGATCATCCGGTCTTGGGGATCATAAAAGGAAAAGATCCGGTCCCACTCCTGGGAGCGACTCCAGGCCGGGCTGTCGACCAGGACCACGCCGGCCAGGTTGGCCAGATGGCCGGGGCGAATATCAGCATGGCGCCAGAGGATATCGATCAGTCTTTCCTGCAACTGCGGGTCAATTTTCAGACCTTTAAGCAGCTCTTCTAAGGTTGCCAACCGTCGGACCAGGGTCTGGTCCGGCGAATCGATTCTGACCGCAGCCGACAACTCCCCCAGGGGTAAATGCAGGCCGGGTAATGGTTCAAGCTGCTCGCGTACGGCCCAGATCGCCCGGACCGCCCTGGCCATGGTCTCAGGGTCATGCTGGACGACCCGCTTCTCTTCCAGAGCGCTGCTCGAGAAGATCCTGCACTCAAGCGGCCGCAAGCCCAACTCTCCGACCTGATCACGATCAAGATAGATCGGCACTTTACCCTCAAGGGCATAACTCTGGAGAATACTGCCGGGGATATCATCCAGGCCAAGGACCATTACCTCGTGAAAAAGCCCGTCAATACCGCCAGGGATATTCCGATGATAAGACCTGATCAGGTCCGAAACGTGAAAACGCCGCCCGGAAGAACAGGCCACCATATCGGTTTCCCCTTTCTGGACCCAGAGATTGGAGACCAGGAGTTTAAGGGCTCGCTTGTTATTCCGAACCTCTTCGGTGATCTCCGGCACCTGCAGGATCGGGATAATACTGGTGTAAAGGCTGCCGGGGGCAAAGATGATTATGTCAGCCGCAGCGATACTCCGGATAACCTCGACCGGGACCCGGGGTTCCCCGTGAGAATGGACAAAGACCCGCTCCACCGGACAGCCGCGCCGGGCATGACCGGCCTTATATTCGCCACTGACCATGACCCCGTTACTGTAAAGCAGCTTCAGGTGGGCCGGGGTTGTCGAACACGGCAGGACACTATCCTCACCGGCCCCGAAAATATCGGCCAGGTAGCGCAAGGCCCCGACCAGTGCTTGATGATCCAGGTCGGCAGAGTTTCCGGACTGCTTGAAGATCGCCGCCACCAGCAACAGGTTACCGAGGCAATGCTGCCGCTGCAGGAGCTTATGCAGCATACTGTCCTTGAACAGCAGGCCAAGCAGGTCGGTAATGGCCGCCGCCATGACGGCCGGAATTTCGGCAAGATCGAGCCCCGCTTCGCTCAACAGGCTTTCCAGAGCGGTCGGCGGCTCAACAAAACGATAATTGAAAAGACGGTGCAGGAGCCTGACCACCGCACGACTCCCATCTTCGTTCAGGCCATATTTTTCATTAAGGCCCCTGGCACTTACCGAAGAGAGCAGGACATGGCGCAGGTCGCCAATCGCAATCAGGTCAAGATCTTTGAGCAGTTCGCCGGTCGAACCGCCGTCATCGGTGATACAAACGACGGCTTGGGTCCGGGGGAAGAGCTCCTTAAGACCATGGAACGGTGACTCAGGCCAGGCAGGATGGCGGCTGTCACCACCAACAATGTTGGACAGACCGGTACCGCCCCCGAAGACCACAACCTTCAGCTCACTGCTATCGAGGCCTTCAAACAGGGCAGCCAGGTCCTCATCCAGCGAAGCTGAAAGAGCCATCTCAACAACCCTTTCAAGTAGGTCGCCTCCGGAAGCCCCTTCAAGGTGGGCCACAAGCGGCAATTCTTTGGGATCGGTCTTACTCATGGTCTGATCTTGTCCAATTGGCGGGATTACAGGCCGGTGGCGGCCATCTGGCCCCTGACCGCCTGCTCGGAGACAGCCATCGCCTCCTGCTCCTCATCGGTCAACTTAAACTCGACGATCCGTTCAACCCCAGCGCTGCCCAGAACTACCGGCACCCCTAAGAAACAACCGGAGATACCAAACTCACCATCCAGGTAGGCTGCGCAGGGCAGCAGACGCTTGCTGTCGTTCAACACCGCTTCGGCCATTTCCACCGCCGCCAGGCCGGGGGTATAGAAAGCACTGCCGGTCTTAAGATGATTGACGATCTCAGCACCGCCATGCTGGGTCCGTTTGACGATCTCGGCCAGCCGCTCAGCCGGGATCAGATCGGTTACCGGGATCCCTGAAACATTGGCCAGTCTGACCAGTGGCAACATATTATCACCGTGGACCCCCATGACCATCGCGTTGACATCCCGGGGTGCGATGCCCAGTTCCATGGCCAGAAAAGTGCGATAGCGAGCCGAGTCGAGAACTCCGGCCATGCCGATCACCCGTTCGCGGGGCAAGCCGGAAACCTTGAAGGCCGTGTAGACCATGGCATCGATCGGGTTGGTCACCACGATCATCACACAATCAGGAGAATATTTTACCGCCTGTTCGGCACATGATCTGACAATGGAAACATTCTTGGCCAGAAGATCGTCCCTGGACATCCCCGGTTTCCTGGCCAGACCGGCGGTGATTATTACCACATCAGAGTCGGCTGAATCCTGATAGTCATTGGAACCCATGACTATATTGGAGAACTCATCGACCGGCCCGGCCTGCATCAGGTCCAGACCCTTCCCCTGCGGAATCCCCTCGACAACATCAAGCAGGACCACATCGGCCAGGCCACGACTGGCAGCCCAATGGGCGGCCGTAGCGCCAACGTTACCGGCACCGATAATAGTTATTTTCTTACGCATCACTACACCTCTTAACAAGTTGATATTATTAATATTTATTTGCAAAAAACCATAAGCTAGTCATTGCGAAAAGCAAAGAGACGAAGCAATAAGAGATTGCTTCGGTCATTTCATTCCCTCGCAGATAGCGAAGACTTCGATGACGTCCAATAATAATTCGGGCGCTTTACTTGGCGCCACCCCTAAACAACTCCTCGACCCTTTCCAGGTCCCTGGGGGTATCAACCTCGACCGAGTCATGTTCGGTCAGGATCACCTTGATCCGGTAGCCATACTCCAGGGCCCGGAGTTGTTCGAGTTTTTCATAGCGCTCCCATTCACCCTCAGGCAAACCGACGAAGGTCAGCAGAAACCCTTTGCGATACGCGTAGAAACCCAGATGCTTGTAATAAGTGGGAGCGACCGGCTCATCCGGATTACGCTGAAAGGGGATCGGCGACCTGGAAAAATAGAGGGCCGTGCCGTTAATGTCAAAGACCGTTTTGACATGGTTGGGGTCTTCGATCTCCTCTGCACGGATTATCTTGTAGATCAGGGTGGACATCGGCAGGGCCGGATCATCCAGTAAGGGTCGGGCCACCTGTTCGACCACACTCTGGTCAAACAGGGGCTGGTCGCCCTGGATATTGACCACCACGTCCTGCTCATTGATATCAAGAAGAGTCGCCGCTTCTGCCAAGCGGTCGGTGCCGGAAACATGCTCGGAACTGGTCATCACCACCTGCCCCCCAAAGCCCCGGACACAGTCAGCAATCCTTGGATCATCGGTGGCCACCGCCACCAGCGAGACCAGATCAACAGCCGTGGCCCGTTCATAGACATGCTGGATCATCGGCTTACCCATGATCAAAGCCAGGGGTTTACCCTCGAAACGGTTTGAATGAAAACGGGCCGGGATGATCGCCACTACTTTAGGGTCTTTTTTATGGGATGGATCCATGATATATCCTACAGTTACAATTTTGTGGTTATCGCCATTTTCTTGCCATGACGCTGAATAGTTACAAATGATGTTTTTGAAGTTTGCCCGCCACCTTAGACGCATGGCTTTTTTAATATATCCTATTTCGGCTGTCCAGAATAACATTCCCGGCCAGTCATAACCAGCGGAATCAACCTGACCATGTCATCTCCCGACCTGAACATTGCAGTTGCGGCGGCAAGCCCGGCACAACAGGCGCTAGCGGCGGACCTGGCCGAGGAACTGGGATTACCGCTCAGCGACCTGGCTGACCCCACTTTCCGGCTTTTACTGGTATATACGGAGAAGCGGCTCGAACTTCGCCAGACCGGGGCCGGATCCCCCGGCCCGGTTTATGCGGATTTCCTGGCCGGCAAAGCCGATTACCGTCGTCGCCACGGTAGCAGTAAAGACGAAGAGCTGATCCGGGCCGTGACCAGCAAACGACACCAGAGGCCAAAGGTGCTGGATGCCACCGCCGGACTGGGCCGTGACGCCTTCGTCCTGGCCAGCCATGGCTGCGAAGTAACCATGCTGGAGCGCCGACCGATCATCGCCGCTCTCCTGGCCGATGGCCTGCAGCGGGCCGCCCGAAACCAAGACACCGAGCAGATAGCCGAAAGAATGAAACTGCTGTCGGGCGACAGCCTGGAGATTATGCGAGAGCTGTCGGGCGACAGCCTGGAGATTATGCGAGAGCTGTCGGACGATGAAAGACCCGAGGTGATCTACCTGGACCCGATGTATCCACATCGCCGGAAAAGTGCGCTGATCAAAAAAGAAATGCGGGTCATGAGGATGCTGGCCGGTGACGACGATGACAGCGGAGAGCTTCTGGAGATCAGCCTCAAAACCGCTACACGACGGGTGGTCGTCAAGCGGCCCTCCTTCGCGCCACCGCTGGCAGACCGCAAGCCCGGCCTGGTCTGCAAAACCAAAAACAACCGCTTTGATGTCTATTTCACGCCTCCATGATTTTACATGATAAAAACAATTGACGGTTTAATTTATCATGATAAAATAAAGTGGTAGATTAATTTGTCAAATGCTGAAAAATAATATGCAAACCATGTTAAACAGAAAACTTGTCCTGCCGGAACCAGGAGATGAAACCTTTTTTCTCTGGGGCCCCCGCCAGACCGGCAAAACCACCCTGCTACGTGCTTCATACCCTGATGCTCTATGGATCGACCTGCTTAAAGCCGAGGAATACCGCAGGTATCTCCAGAACCCTGAATTCCTGAGACAAGAGCTAGAGGCCACAGGTAAACCGCCTTTTGTAGTAAT
>CBDVDF010000037.1:0-9170 GCA_965372675.1 uncultured Desulfobacterales bacterium | reverse complement strand
CTAACGAAATGGTATTCTATCTTATACTTCGTATGACTTCCTTGCCGATATTCCATACGGAGAAGTATAAACATACTGCTAGCAGAATGCTACCCGCCTGAAAGGCGGGGGCTTTAACCATGAACAGAAACAGTAAATGGTGCCGCTGACCGGTCGCCCGTAATAAAAACGGTGCGCACCCATAAAGCCGAAGATCCAGAGAAGGTAACCGAAGAAAGTACTATGGGTGTTCATCCTTTGTCCTCTTCATAATTCAATTTTGTTTGTGGCTATTAAGCAAACTCAGCCTAGCAACTGGATTCCGGCTAGAAGCCTGCCGGAATGACGATTAAAACTTTCGGCCCGTCATCCCGGCATGTTTTCAGCCGGAGGTAAGCACCCCGCAAGGGGGTATAAACTCCGACTCCGATCCATGAATCAACGAACAGAAAGAGATTTTTAGCTGAATTTGCTTAATAGCCACGGACGCTAAGGCTGAAGTGTTTTGCTTTCAGGCTTGGTCTGCAGGTAGACTTCGTTCCATGAAAGGATATCCGGGGCAGTAATTATGCCATTTATCTGATGTCACCTGGCTTTTTGGCCAGACCGATCTCCTGGGTGACCTGGGTGGCCACCTCTTCTATGGATTTGCCGGCCGAGGAAATGATCGGGACACGATGGCGTTTGAAAAGTTGCTCCGCCTGCTGGATCTCGTCAATACAGGTGGTCAGCTTCGCGTAGGTGCTGTTTGGGTATCTCTTTTCCCGCATGCCACGCAGTAACTCGGGGGTGGTCGTAAGGGCGACTGCCCTTTTGAGATTGCTCATGACGCTGTCAGGCATTTTAGAGCGGGACAGATATTCTGAGGTCAAGGGGAAATTGGCGGCTTTCAGGCCCATCTGGGTCGCGAGATAAACGCAGACCGGAGTTTTCCCTGCCCGTGAAACCCCGAGGAGGATGACGTCAGCTTCTTCAAATTCGTCATCTCTGCTGCCGTCGTCATGGTCGAGACTATAATGGATGGCATCGACCCGCTTCGACATGGTCACATCATCACCATGGCGGGAGAAACCGGGGACCCGCAAGGCTTTCGCCTCCAGGCATGCTTCCAGGGGATCAAGAAAGAAATCGAAGGCATCGAAGAACTCGACTTCCGGTGATCTGAAGATATCCCTGACCTCCATATCCATGATGGTGCTGAAAATTATCGGTCGTCGGCCTAGTGACTGTTTGAGGATGTACTCAAGGGTTTTCTTCGCATCTTTCACTGTACGGATATAAGGAAACTTCTCCTCATGAAAGCTGATCTCCGGGAACTGGCAGATCAGGGATTCGCCCATGTTGGTGATCAGGATGCCGGTGCTGTCAGAGATATAATAAATGTCTTTGGATTTCCACATGATAACGGGCATCTCCAGGAAGCGCGATACAATGGACTTTTTATGAGTCCATCAAGGTTGTCCTTGCGAAGCTGTTTTGAGGTCTCGTTACTCGGTCAACATCTTCACGACCCGGTTCCAGATCAGGTTAGATGCTGCCTCTTTATCGAGCAATGGCAACCGCTCTTCGGAGCCGTCCCGGTCCAGAATGATTATCCGGTTCGTATCTACGGCAAAACCGGCGTCATCGGCGGTAATGTCATTAACGGCGATCAGATCAAGATTCTTCTCTCTTAATTTACGCCGGCCCTCTTCGAGAAGATCATCACTCTCGGCCGCAAAACCGACCAGCAGGGGAGGCTTGCCCGCTTTTTTCTTCTCGCCGAGGCTCTTGAGAATGTCCGGATTGGTGGCCAGTTTCATGGCCAGGGAGGCCCCTGACTTCTTGAGCTTGCCCGGGGAGCATTCGGCCGGGCGAAAATCGGAGACCGCGGCGGCCTTGACCACCACACTCATCGAATCGCTTCGTTCCAGCACTTCTTTGGCCATTTCCTCCGCGGTGTTGACCCTGACCATCTCAATCCCCGGCAGGTCAGCGAGGTTGACGGGACCAGTCACCAAAGTGACCTTGGCGCCCCGTCGTCTGGCGGTCGCGGCCATGGCAAAACCCATTTTTCCTGAGGAGCGGTTGCCAAGATAGCGGACCTGATCGAGGGGCTCATGGGTCGGCCCGGCGGTGATCAGAACTTCCCTGTCGGCCAGATCCTGGGTCGAGAGGGCGCCATATACAGCTTCTCTAACCGTAGACCAGTCCGCCAGGCGTCCCGGTCCTTCAGTGTTACAGGCCAGGCTGCCGCAACCAGGGTCGACTATCGTATGGCCGAATTTGCGGACCAGATCGAGGTTGTGGCCGGTGGCGGGATTCTCGTACATGTTGCTGTTCATCGCCGGGCAGATAATTACCGGGGCCTTGGTGGCAAGGACCACGGCGGAGAGCAGATCGTCGGCCATACCATGGGCCAGCCTGGCGATAGTCATGGCGGTGGCGGGGCCGATCAGGACAAGGTCTGCCTCGGCAGCCAGGCTTATGTGGGGAATACGTTCGGCATCCTCCGGGTCGAACATATCCCCGGACACCTTGTTGCCGGTGAGGGCGGCAAAGGTGAGTGGGGCAACGAAGCGGCTGGCAGCACTGGTCATGATCACCCGCACTTCCGCCCCTTCTCGACGCAATTCCCGGACCCACTCGGCAGCTTTATAAGCGGCTATGCCGCCGGTGATCCCCAGGATGATCTTTTTGTCAGTCAGCAAATCGTCACCTGAACCGTTACAGGCCTGTATGGGTTATATAGATGGAGACATCTGTCTTGCCGATCGGGCCACCATCGGTGATCCTGATCATACAGGTGCTGCTGTCCTTGGTGAAAGAGAGCAGGACATTTCTGGCTTTTATTGAACCGACGACGGTCCAGCCATCATTCTTCATGCTGTTGTTGAAAAACTCCATCAAAGAAGTTACCTCAACCCGACCGTTGAAACTGAGGATCCCGCCATTAAAGGAATCGGTGCTGATCGTGACGCTCTTCTCCCGGTTCCAGACCAGTTCACCGGGGATCAGCAGGTCGCGGAAATCGGCCGGGTAATATGGTTCGAATTCCGCCGCCTTCTCGGCGGCTGGTTCATGGCCGTTGTCCGCAGCTCCGGAGTTAAGGGCCTGGCAGCCGCTTAACAGGAAAAGGGTGGTGATTATTAAAACGGTCTGCAGGGATAAGATCTTGGCTATTTTCATTATGGTGCCTCCAGTATTTCTTTGATTATCAAATCGTTTATCTTCTTTCTTTTTGAACTCTGGTTACGGTGGCTGGGATGACCGATGGCGATCACCGCCATCAGCTCAAACTCTGCACCGACTGCCAAAATATCATTAACCTGCTCCTTCTGGTTGAGGATCTCCCCGAGCCATACAGCGCCCAAACCGAGTTCCTCTGCCGCCAGCAGCATATTCTGGATAGCGGCGCCCACCGCCTGGTGGTCCTTTACTTCATTATAGATGGCCGAGAGATCGAGGAAAACGGCGATCAGGGCCGGAGCTGCCTTGACAATATGGCCGTAACGGGTCTGTTCCGCAAGTTTAAAGCGGCTTGTCTGGTCGGTTATCAGGACAAAGCGCCAGGGTTGATTGTTCAGTCCCGATGGCGCCCAACTCCCTGCTTTAACGATCTCCCGCAGATCTTTGATCGCAACCGGTTCCTCGGTATACTCACGGATACTTCGTCTCTTGTATATTGCTTCGAGAACCGGAGATTGCATAGGATCAGGCCAATCAACACCGTTTAAAATTTGTTTTTAATAACAGCTTTTATGTCCCGCTCAAGATATTCTGTAGGCAAAGGCTTTGTCAATCGATTTACCATTCCGGCAGAGGTTGTAGATGGTCCGTGAATCTGTTAGATGGTGGCTGAGTAATATTTGCTATATCCAGCTCAGGAAGAGAAAATGTCTAAGAAAAAGCAGAAAGATATAATTTACCCGGTTCTCGGTCAGGGCTGTCAGTTGCTTGATACCCATTGCCATCTCGATATGGAGCCATATTCTCCCGACCTTGATGAGGTCATAGAGAGGTCCAGGCAAAAGGGTGTTGAAAGGATCGTCACCATTGGCATCGATCTGGAGAGTTCCCGAAAGGCGATTGCTCTGGCAGAACAGTACCCGGGGATATATGCGACCGTGGGGATCCATCCCCATAATGTCGCGGCTCTTGAAGATAGCGTATACGAGGATCTGACTCTTCTGGCCGATCATCCCAAGGTCGTTGGTTTCGGAGAGATCGGCATGGATCTTTACTACGATCATGCCCCAGAGGATGTTCAGAGGCATCACTTTGCCAGACAGGTCGATCTGGCAAAGGAACTCGCTCTGCCCCTGGTGGTCCATGATCGTGAGGCCCACGCGCAGGTATTGGCGATCCTGCGTGAGAAGCATCCTTTCCCGGCCGGTGGGGTGATGCATTGCTTTTCAGGTGACAATCGCTTTGCCAGAGAAGTCATGGAACTGGGCCTGTTGATCTCTATAACCGGGGTGGTGACTTTCAGGAAATCCACCATCCTTCAGGAGGTGGTGCGGGAGGTGCCTCTGGACCGGTTGATCATCGAGACCGATGGCCCTTATCTCACTCCGGAACCCCGCCGGGGGCGGCGCAATGAGCCGGCTTTACTGTTGTTCACCGCCGCCATGGTCGCAGAATTAAAGGGTTTGAGCCTTGATCAGGTTGCCAGAGCAACGACGCTGAATGCTGAAAAACTCTTCGGCCTGCCGCAGGCCGGTTAATTTTTTTCGACAAAGGGCGCTTAAATTACAATGTCAGAGATCAGAGAAAACCTGGAAAAGATCCGGGCGCGGATAGATCAGGCCGCCAAAAGATCCGGCCGTGACCCCGATAGCGTCCAACTGATCGCGGTCAGCAAAAAGATGCCGGCCGAATCCATTGAAGAGGCGATCTCCTGCGGTCAGAAAGCCTTCGGTGAAAATTACCTGCAGGAAGCGGTAGAGAAGATAGAGCATTTTGCCACTGATATCAGCTGGCATTTTATTGGTCGTCTCCAGTCTAATAAAGCTGCCGCAGTTGCGGATGCTTTCACGATGGTAGAAACGGTAGACCGCTTGAAGATCGCCCGGGTCCTTGATCGTTGCATGAAAGAGCAGGGCAGGGTGCTGCCGATCCTTATCCAGGTGAATATCGGCGCAGAACCTCAGAAATCTGGAGTTCTGCCTGAAGATGCCGCCGGGCTCCTGATCGAAATGCAGGCCCTGAACGGTCTCCTGATCAAAGGATTGATGGTGATGCCTCCCTATAGCCCTGATCCGGAAGCGACCAGACCGTATTTTCGCCGGGCCAGAGAACTTGCAGAAAGCCTGCAGGAAAGAGGCCTGTTGGCTGGTCAGGAGGCGGTTGAGATCTCGATGGGGATGTCTGGCGACTTTGAGGTGGCGATTGAAGAGGGTGCAACCCTGGTCAGGGTCGGGACCGCGCTGTTCGGGCAGAGACGGGGGTGAGTCAGGGTGCGTATGCGGCAGTGGCAGTGAGAAAATAGCTTAATTGATCGAAAGCGGAGGCGTATACTTCGATCTTTTCAGCCTTGCCTTTGATCTTGAAAGTGTGTTTAGAGAAATATTTCTCCGGGTTATCGATATGGCGGGCCGATTCCTGGCCGATGATAATGTCGAAGTTGTCTTTTTCGGTCATCGATTCAAGGCGGAAGGCCACATTAACTACATCTCCGATGACGGTTGAGTCGCGGTGACCGGCAACACCCATGTTGCCCATCATCGCTTCCCCGGTGTTGATGGCAGCGCCGACAGACAGAACCTTATCCCATTCCGGGATGCTCTCCGAGATCTTCTTAGTGGCGGTGTTGATCTCCAGGGCGGTACGCAAAGCATTTCTGATCCCCTTCTCGACATTCCCCCCTATCCAGGTGGCCATCACTGCGTCACCGATAAATTTGTCAACCACACCATCATGCTCAGCGACGATAGTACCGACCTTTTTGGTCCAGAATTGCAGGAGTTTTGAGACCTTATTGTTGCCAATTTGTTCTGAAAGACTGGTGAAGTCGTGGATGTCACAAACCAGTATAGTCACGACCTCCTTCTTTAGATAGGCAACCGTCATATCAAGGGTGAAATCATCCTTGTTGACCTCTCGAGCATCGGCTTCAACGAACTGGGTGAATTTGATTATGGTTTTGCCCAGGGTGACGATATCGCCGTTATGGATAATAGTCGGTGCGTGGATCTTTTTATTGTTTACATAGGTGCCGTTAGAGCTGCCCAGATCGATGATCTGGAAAATGCCCTGTCCTTCCTGCCGAACCATGCTGTGATTTCTGGATACCCAGGAGTAGGGCAGAACAATGTCATTAGCTGGACTACGGCCCAGTTTAAAGGTGTTCTTGCCGGTCAGGTTCCATTTGTTAAGCTGAGAACCGTTCTGGTCGAGTTCCTGGAGAACTGCTTGTTCTGGAGAGTCTGACATGTAAACTGGTTGCTCCTAAAAACACTTCAAAAATGATAAGCCCTTTTGAGGCCCTTATCCTTATTTAAGCCTGGCAAGGATCTCTTCCGGTTTCGGGAAATGGCCTGCTTCCTTTTTGGAAAAGATCATCTTGCCATCACAAGTTACTTCGAAAATACCTCCAGAACCGGCAACAAGTTCTATCTGCAGGTCAAGATGCTTTTTTAATTCTGTTTCCAGACCGGAAGCACGGGGTAGATAGTTTCAAGCCGAGCAATATTCAATCGTGATCTGCATTCATTGTACCTGATATTGTTCTAATAAATAAGATGAACTCATTTATAAATACCATAAGATCATCCGCATAAATATCACTTTTCCTTTTCTTCGGACCATTTTTTCAGGATCACGGCCAGTTTGGCGGCTTGTTCGGCCCCGGAAATATTGAACTTTGACTGCTGGGAAAAAGATCCCTTGAGCTTCCGGTAACGACGGATCGTGTATCGGACAACGCTGTACGCCTCTTTGGCTTTTTCCCATTGCTGGTATTTAAAGATGATGGTGGTCCATCCGCCCCGGGTAAGGATCTCCTTGTCGAGTTCCTTAACGATCAGCACGCCGTCTTCCTCGTAGTTTATAGTTATCTCATCGATAGTTTCAGCCATTTTCATCTCCTCTGATGATTTAAAATTGAACTCCGTTAATCGGAATCACTATTGTAGTTTTCTCTAAGTGCGGCCATTTTCCCGGCGATAGGAGCTGGGAGGTCCAATTTATATCGGGATAAGTATTCGGCCGCCATCCTGTGAGTGTTGAAACGCGGACAGTTTAAAGCAATATTCATTATAGCCTTGTCAATGAACAGCGAATAATTCTCTGTTTCATAATACTCGCTGAGGATCTCGGGGAAAATCTTGTAGAACGAAGACGAATCTTCTTTGTAGAGTAATTCGGAGCGCTTTTCCCCCAGAGAATTAACATCGACCGGTTCTTCATAACCGAATTTCCAGCCGGTCGCTCCATTATGATATCCTTCTCCCCACCAACCATCGACAATGCTGATATTGGGGATGCCGTTCAAGGCAGCCTTCATGCCGCTGGTCCCGCTTGCCTCGAGGGGGCGTTTGGGGCTGTTGAGCCAGCAGTGAGATCCAGACACCATCATTTTAGCTATTGCCATGTCATAGCCGGGAATAAACACCAGTTTGGCCAGGCCGTTACTCTTGTTGAAGAGCTCTTCCTGGACATCGAGGACCGCTTTTATCAACGCTTTGCCGGGTTCGTCTGACGGGTGTGCTTTACCGGCAAAAATAAAGTTTACCGCCCAGTTGTTCCTGATGATCGGTTCAAGTAAGGCATCAAGGTCTTCAAAGATCAGGTCGGAGCGTTTATAGGTTGAGAATCTTCTCGCAAAGCCGATCGTAAAAACCCCCGGTTGCAACGCGGCGGCCTGCTGGCGGAGATTGGAGAGAAAGTTGGGAGGATCCACCCAGGTTTCATGCATCTGCTTCCGGTGCCGGACCAGCATATTGTTAACATAATTTATAAGTTCAAGATTATCCTTCTCCCAGGCATCTTCCAGAAATGCCCTGAATCTTTTGTTGCTCTTGAGTTCTATCGCGTTCTTAAAAACACTCGGGTCCCGGCGCCAGTCCTGCAACTCCTGGCGACTGTCAAAAAGTTCAGCTTTGGCATCGCTTATCCAGGTCAAATGGTGAACGCCATTAGTGATCGCCGAGATCTTGTCGGCAAACTCAGGAAATTGGTGGACGGTTACTTCTTTATGGAGGCGGCTAACCGCGTTGGTGGCCCGGTTGACCTGCATTGCCAGGGCTGTGAAGTTGAAGTTTTCCGGATGCTCGTTGTCCCGGGCCATCAGAGCAAGAATGCGTTGACAGAAAGAATGGCCGATCGCTCGATAAAGATTTTCATGGAATCTATCGTGACCGGCCTTTACCGGGGTGTGGATCGTATAGACAATATGGCTTGCGACTTCACGGGCTGCTTCAAGAATATCGGCATCCGTTGCTTGCTGGGCATATGTCTTGCCAAACTTCTCTTGTAAAAGCGCCACTATCCGGGTCAGGATGACCACCACCCCATGTTGTTCGTTGAGGTGAATTGTCTTTGAAGTTATACCAAGCGCACTCATGGCCGGGATCACTCCGGCCCCCAGCATCCGGCGCTGGAGGATCTTGATCCTTTCTGAGCTGCTGTCGTAAAGATTTTGCGCTGCCTCCCTGATACAGTCCGGTGATTCAGGGCAGGAATAGTCGAGAAGAATATGAGGCACGAAATAATCGAGCTGGCTGTTCACCTCCATTTTCAGCCAGATGTTTGCGTAGGTATCTATCTCCCGGTCTTTATTGTCGTAGAAAGGTATTCTGATCTGCAGGGGGGTATTCGGATCATTTTCCTGATGGAGGGCATAGAGTGACGGGGTCTTTTCCGGATCCCAGTCTTTAGACCAGGATATCTGGCCGATCTTTGAATCGACCAGTTGTGAAAAGTAGCCCTGGCGATAGAGAAGAGAAACGGCCACCACCGGGATTCGGCAATCGGCAAAACTCTTCAGGGTGTCTCCGGCCAGAACGCCAAGCCCACCGCCGTAATTAGGTATTTTGGCCGGACCGTGCAGGAAGTTGTTGGTGAACTCATTTAGAAGGTGGTCGGTGCTGCCGGTTATATCCAGTTCCTCTAAGCGGCTCTTGACCGGATGAAAAGCATCACGATCGGCGGCTATCTCCATCGAAATATAGGTAACCGAATTGCCTGCAGGGGAGGTCAGTTTATCCCAT
>CBDVDF010000036.1:0-9193 GCA_965372675.1 uncultured Desulfobacterales bacterium | reverse complement strand
GGCTATGGTTACTTCCCCTTGCTCAATATCGGTGGAAATAGCAATTTTCCCATTGCTGTCGATGGCGTCAAAGGCATTGATGATCAGGTTGATCAAGATCTGTTTTATCTGATTGAGGTCGCAGTTGACCGGGGGCAGGTTGTCTGCCAGGTTGGTTTGCAGGTTTATGCCGCTGCTTTTTGCCTCCTCACTCAGGAGGGCGATGGTAGAGCGGACGATCTCGTTCAGATCATTGGCCGCCATTTCCGGGGCCATCGGTTTGGTAAAGCCGAGCAGGGTGCCGGTCAGTTTGTTGATCCGGGAAACTTCATCGGAGATGATCCCGGTGAATTCTTCAATGAGGCTGCCCTGGTAGTTTTTCTTGATATAGACTGCCGCTCCGCCGATGGCGTTAAGCGGATTTTTGATCTCATGGGCCAGGGTGGCGGCCAGCTCTCCGGTGGCGGCCAGTCGGCAGAGCCTTTCCTGCTCGTCAACGGCGTGGCCCAGTTTCAGGACCATTTCATTAAAGGCATTGGATAATTCACCTATTTCATCGTGGCTGGTAACCGGGATGCTCTTGTTGAGTCCTTCATCGACCAGCCGGTCGACGGATTCTTTTAGTAGCAGGATCGGTCGGACCAGCCGGATAATGACCCCGAGGGCAAAGACAAGGGTGGCTGCAAAGGAAACCAGCATCAGGATGAAAAGCAGTAAGCGCCGGCCTTCGATATCGAGCGGGTGGATGTTTTCATAGAAGATAGCCGTGCCGAAAAGCAGCAGGGGGATCGCGACCAGCAGGCTGAAAGCCGTCAGGGTCCGGTAGAGAATGCTTGAACCAAAGCTGGCAAAGGTAAGGCGGTCGACAACCAGCAACAGGATAATGAAGCCCACCGGCCGGAACAGGTGGCCGTGCAACCAGACCGTGGAACCGATCGAGGCCGGAAAAAACAGGAAGGTTGCGGAAACACTGATCAGGGCAAAGCCCAGGGCCGACCAGAGGAGGCTCTTGCTCCGGGCTCGGTAGAAGGCGGCAAAGAGCAGCATACATACCAGGCCGCTCAAATAGGCGATGCTGATCCACACCAGGGGGCGGAACTGATCGAAAAGCGGGAAATTCTCATAAATGACGGGTAGCAGAAAAGTGAGTAGCGGCAGGTAGAGGAGCAGGAATATCTTCTTGTTTCGAGGATCTTCAGAGGAAATTGCCACGATCAGGGTCAGCAGTCCAAAAGAATATCCCAATAAGGTCTGATAGAGAAGGTTCTGATTCAGATGATAGGCGTGGATAATGGCGTGGAAGAGGCTGTTGATCCCGAGGATCAGGAAAGCGGCCCCGCTCAACCAGGCCCGGCTCTTCTGGATCTGATCCAGAGCAGGTCGTGCCCCTGCAAATCGCTGGGTCAGCCGGTAGGCGATAGTGAAACAGATCAGGGCGATCAGTAATTCCTCTCCTATATGATACCTGAGGAGAAAAGCCTTTTCTGTGAAAGAGACCTGCCAGTCCATAGAAATTCATAAACCTTTTAAGAGGTTAACATCCATTGAACCAACTGCATGATCCATACCACCATATGGAACAGTATAAGTAGATAGTTGTCAAATTGCTGCCCGCAAGGCCGGCTGCTGATTTTAAGCGGTCAGCTATTGCAGGTTCTCCCCGGCAGGTGTCCGGGCAAGGTTTGGCAGATGACAATTTCTGGACCCTTTAGCACAAGGGGAAGCAGGCAGGTGTGCCGAATGGCACAATCCGGCCAGGGTTGCAGGCCAGCCAACCGGAGGGCAGCAGCTGTTTTTCTGCTATTTTCAAGGGCTGTAGGTCGGGGTGGGGAGCTGAGCCAAAGATGGCATCATCCTTGCAAACCTGAAAAGAATGGCTGGCCCGGGTCCGGTATCAGGATGAGAAGATCAAATACTAGCGGGAGAAGCATTCAGTGGCTGAGCGGAAAAAAGTTGACAGGGTTCTTAATGCAGGTGGCCTGCTTTGTCCCCATCCGAGTCTGCTTACGGCCAAGAAGCTCGAAGATATGAAGCCAGGCGAAATACTCGAGGTGGTCTGCAGCGACAAGTGTGTCAAGGTGTCGATCCCGGCCCTTTGCCGGCAGGGGCATTATGAACTGGTCGAGACCCGGGAAGAAAAAGGGCTGATCCATTTTATTATCAGAAAATAACGAGGTGCCAATCCTCCTTCATCGAGGTTGTCTACTTCAGGCAACTTAAAGGCACATGGTCTGTTCGGTGGTTTGTGGCTCACCGAACAGACCGCTTTTCAAGGGCTATTTGCGGGGAGGTTAAACAGGAGGTCACGATGACAAAAAAAGTTGCGGTACTTGTTCGGGACAGACAGGAAGAGGCTTTGCGGATGGCAGTCGGAATCATTCTGCTCGATGATCTTATCGATGTCTATATCCTGGATCACAAGGTTGAAGAGGTGGGAAGCAATCCGCTCTACCTGGAAACTATTGTTGACATGGAAATGAATGCCTTTACAAACGTCAAGGAAAACGAGGGCATGGAATATCTCTCTGACGAGGAGATCGCCAGGCGGCTGGTTGACTATGATCATGTCCTGCCCTACTGATGAGGGTGGCAGCGAGACAAACTAAGCCGTTGTAAAAAAATAACATGGCCAATTTTATGTCCATAACGGCATAAGGGGCCGTAAATAAATTTGAATAAACGGACAAGTTATTTCTTAACGGCCCCTAAAGGAGAGTAAAAGTATGACCATATTATATCTACTGACCAGAAAGCCGGACGGGCTGGTTGAAAAGATCATCGAAGAACAGAAAAAAACCTGCGAAGTAACGGTGATCGATCTTCAGAAAGAGAAGGCATACGACAAGATCGTCGACAGTATTGCCTCGGCCGACAAGGTTGTCTCGTGGTGAGTACCCCGTTAAAACAGTGACCAGGAGTTAACATATGAAACTTGGTATCTTGATAAATACGGACAAACATCTTGCGGAAATAACCGGCCTTGTCAGGGCGGCCAGCGAGAAGGGACATGAGGTGGTCATCTTTGCCATGGATGAAGGGACCAGGCTCCTCGAAGAGGCTGACTATGTCGCTCTTGCGGAACTGAACAATGTTAAGATCAGTTACTGTGATCACAGCGCCATTGCCCTGGCGGTGAAAAAGGAAGGTCTGCCCGCAGAGATAGAACGCAGCAGTCAGTACAATAATGCGACAATGATCCATAATGCGGACAAGGTTATCGTACTGTAATTTTCAGCGGGAGCAGAAACCGGCATGGATAAGCTGAATAGTGTCTGTGTATAAATGAGGATTTTTTTTCGAGAACGAGGAGCAAGGATTTTGAAAAGCGCAGCGTACTCCAGTACGAGAGCACTTTCAAAGAACGAAGCGACGAAGTTATCGGGAAAAAATACCATTTATGGATAAGTTGAGAAAGCATGAAAGTATCCTGCTCCTCTCGTTTTTTACCCTGCTTTGTTTTCCCATCCTTTATACCTGTCGTTTTCTCGACAACAATACCCTGAGCAGCTGGCGCTGGGTTTTTGACGGGGTTTCCGTCCCCCTGGCCATGGCTTTGCTGCTGGCCGTTCTGATCCTGGCCTATTTCTTTTCACTAAAAGTTCCTCTGGAGAAATATCCCCGGCTGACCCTCTTTATGCTCTCCGTCCTGGCGGTGCTCCCTTTATGGTCTGAGCCTGAGTTGCTGGTTGATTCCGGCCGATATTTCCTGCAGGCGAAATATCTGTCCCAATATGGCTTTCCCCGATTTATCAGGGAGTGGGGCGGGGAGATCGGCGCTTGGACCGACCTGCCTCTTGTTCCTGCCCTCTACGGCCTACTTTTCAAGGTCTTCGGGGAATCAAGAGTGGTAGTCCAGGCCTTTAACAGCCTGCTGTTTGCCCTGACGGCCTTGCTGATCAGCGGGGTTGGCAGGCTTTTATGGAATAGGCAAACGGGGTTTTACGCCGGCTTGCTGCTGCTGGGCATGCCTTATCTGCTGACCCAGGTGCCGCTGATGCTGGTCGATATCCCGACGATGTTTTTTCTGACCCTCGCTCTCTATTGTTTCATTCGGGCGATCCAGGACGGGGAGGGGTGGCTCTGGTTGTCCCCGCTGACAATTAGCATGGCGATATATGCCAAGTATTCCGCCTGGCCGATGCTCCTGATCCTGCCGCTGACTGCGGCGGTGATCCAGGCTGACAACCGTCGGCAGATATTGGCTCGGGCCACCACCGTTTTTCTGGCTGCGGTCGTTATGGCTTTGGCTCTCGCCGCCACCAAGCTACCTTTGTTCCGGGAGCAGCTGGAGATCCTGATTACTTATCAGCGGCCGGCCCTTGGCCTCTGGCAGGAAGGCTTTTTGTCGACCTTCTTCTTTCAGATCCATCCCCTGGTCAGCCTGCTGGCCCTCTGGGGGGGCTACCTGGCATACCGGACCGGCAATCGACATTTTTTGATCGCAGCTTTTTTCGCGGCAATGGTTTTCGGGCTGCAGATCAGGCGGATCCGCTATATTTTGCCGATGCTGCCGCTCCTGGCCCTGATGGCCTCCTATGGGTTGCAGTCATTTAATCAGGGGCAGCTCCGGCGTTTTGCCGGGCTGGCAATAGTTTTTTCGTCACTGCTCATTGTCCTGGGCGGCTATCTTCCTTTCTTTAAAACGACCAGCATGATGAATATCATGGCAGCGGGCCGTTTACTGGATACTTTGCCCGGCCGGGAGGTTGAGGTATATGTTCTGCCCCAGAATGGCTCGAGTGGCAATACGGCCCTGGTTATCCCTCAGCTGGATCTGTTTACCGGTAAGAGGCTGATCAGCCAGCAGCCGTGGCAGAAGCTCGCTACCGGGAAGATCCCCGCCCACGCGCCGCTGCTCTTTTCCTGGCAGATCTCCAGACCGCCTTTTTACGCTCCAGGCTATCGACGAGGCAGGAAGCCCCTGGTGGTGATCAGTGGTGACGGTGGGGAACCGCAGCGGGCAAAATTGTCGATGGTTGGATCACGACTTCCGGCCGGCGAGTTTGTCCGGCAGTCAGGTGTTTTCCGCTTCAAGACGATTATTTCTATTTACCATTAACGATCCCATTCTATTTTTGCTCCTCCCCGAAAAGCAGTGCTTGTCACGTGGTCTTTTATGGACATCGCTCCGGGCCGATTGTCCCATTCGGGACCGTTGGCAGGTGCTTGCAAGCCCCGAAAATTTTCATTCCCGGTGTCGGCTATCCAGCTAATGCCCCTCTATCCTGGCCTAACAGCGCAGTTCCTGTCCTCCTAATTCGAAGTCTGGCCGCTGAAGTCAAATATGGCACGAAGATTGCTCTTAGACAGGAGAACAAGACTTTTCGACTATAAAAATCGGCAAAGTATAAAGCTGAGTTGAGATGCTTGTCGCCGCAAACCGATAAGCGAGTCTGCGAGACATCGAGACTTATGCCCCCTCAGGTAAGCGATAGACTCCGAGGGGGGATTACACAGAACCCTTGCGGTACAAACCGGTATTTACACTGGACATAGATGAGGAGGATGGAATGGAAATAGTGATCCCTAGAAAAAACATCACCTGGGCGTATGGCATTGTCGGCTTTTTTGGCCTGGTCAGTGTGGTGTCCTTTGCCGTCCACGAGTACTACATTTACCTGTCTGCCTATCTCTGGTTCGGCTTTATTTACGGAATGTGCCTGCAGTACGGCAGGTTCTGTTTTGCCTCGGCCTTCAGGGACCTGTTTGCGGTCGGGGTGCCGCGGATGGTGGTGGGGATCATGATCGCCACTTTTCTCTTCGCCCTGACCTCTGCCTTTGTGGCCGCCACCGGCTGGAGCACCTTCCACGCCGCCCCGGTCAGCATCCATGCCGCCATTGCCGGCTTGATCTTCGGGGTCGGGATGGTCTTTGCCGGCGGTTGCGCCTCAGGTTCCTTATATAAGGCTGGTGAAGGTAATGGAGTTTCCGTGTTGGTTATCCTCTCGATCAGTATCACCCAGTCGCTGTTTGTTGACTGGGGCGGTATCCTCAACAAGTTTGTTCCCCAGTCATGGCATGATTCCGCCCTCCAGAAAGGTCTGCCGGAATCTATTAATGTCGGGGACGGCTTTGTTGATCAGTATCTGGCCGGTTATGTCTGGGACCAGCCGGTTATGACCTATGCTACAAGCTTGGGGATGAAGGATGATACCCTGTCCGGCGCTCTCCTGGGTAATACCCTGATCGGGGTCTTTATTCCGGCCGTGCTGATCCTGGCCATTGTCTATTTTTTCTGGGTCAGGAAAAATTATGTCAAGAAACTACAGAAAGAGAAGAGCGGTGCCATCACCTTTAAAGACCATATCGGCGGTTTCTGGGGCATGATCATGGCCTCAAAAAGAACTTCCATTGCCGGCTTGCTGCTTGGCGTGGCCTGCGGTCTGCAGATGTTCGTTATCGAGGGGATGCGGATGAAGTTCGGGGTCAAGAATGCCGGCACCCTGTTGCTCAGACTTGGCCATGATTACGGAATTTCCGCCAAGGGTACGGTCTTTGACCCCGGTTATTGGTATGTCACTACCCAGGAAGCGCAGTGGGTGGGTTGGATGTTGCAGAAGCTCGGCATCGAGAACATGGACAATATCTATTTCGGCTGGGTAAACGGCATTCCCAGTCCCGCCATCAATCCGGCCGACTGGATGTCAGTTGCCCTGATCGGCGGTGCGGCGGTTATGGCCCTCCTGCATGGCGAATTCAAGTTCAAGGCCCCGACCATGGAGCTGGCGGTCTGGGCCATTATCGGCGGTGCTCTGATGGGGATCGGTTCCCGGCTGGCCCTGGGTTGTAATGTCGGCGCTTTTTTCGTCAGGACCGCCATGGGCGATATGTCGGGCTGGTTGTTCGGGCTCGGGATGATCGGTGGCGCCTACATCGGGGTTAAATTCTTTAACTGGTATACGGAACGAAAGATGGCCAGTGAAATGGCTGCCTTTGATCTATAACAATAATAAAATCGTCAGATCAACTGATGAAACCGGAGGTAAAATTATGGCTATGTCATTTTCAAAAAAACAAGAAGGCGTCTACTCTCTGGATGTAACCGGATACGTTTGCCCGCATCCCCAGATCTATACCAAGAAAGCGCTTGAAAAGATCCAGAGCGGCGACATGCTGGAAGTGATCTTTGATAACCCTTCGTCCTCTGAGTCGGTCTCGGCCATGTGCGATTCGAACGGTAATGAGATCGTCGAAAAGAATGCCCACGGCGGCCGGTACGTATTTAAAATTGTCAAAGGATGAGATCGTTGACTGCTAGCGTGGGTAAAACCACCGAAAAGGAGGCATTCAAATGGTAAAACAGCACCTGGCGATAATAATTGCCATTGTTATGGGGTTTACCACCTTCATGTTGGGGTACAGCCTGCCGCCATTCCTGGAAGTTGGTTTCGGGGTCGGTGATAATATCGAAGCCGTCTCTGATCCGGGCTCTGATCTGATGAAGCAGTACGAAGATCTTTATAAGGATGACGAAGAATAAAGGAGGGGTAGATGAAGGCGAGCCAGTTTGTTTTAATCCTTGTCGCGGTAATAGCAGTCTGTTTTTTTGGCGGCTACAAGATCTCGGCCAACACCGGAGTTGAGCCTGGCTATTTCGGCGCTGTTGAAGCGGCCGGTTACGGTGGTGATGGTGGAGAAAAGATCGAAGGCGTCACCGACGAGATGAGTGAATATTATAAGTCTCTGCAGGAAGAATAGAATCTTCTACAATAAAATGGAGCTAGGCCGTGAAAAATATTCTACTGGCGGTGGATGACACCAAGAGTTCGATCAGGACCTGTGAGATCCTCATCGACACTCTGGGTGGCTGTCTGCCCGAAAATCTGGTTTTACTGTATGTCGAGAAAATGGAAGGCGGTTCAGTGATGGATGACCTGCTGCTCAGCGTTTCCGAGATAAATACCCTGAAGGAAGCGCTGCAGGGCACGGAATACCAGGAACTGCTGGACAAGAAAGCGGCAAAGATTCTGGCTTATTTCGCTGAAATGCTGGCGGCAAAAGGTATTACTTCCGTAAAGAAAGTCGTGCGTGAGGGGCATCCGGCCGAAGAGATCATGGCGGCTGCCGGTGAAGAGAAGGTCGATATGATCGTCATGGGTTCACGCAGTCAGCGGCTGCACAATATTTTCATGGGCAGTGTCAGCCGGGAAGTGGCGAATAACGCTGAAATTCCGGTCTTATTGTTGAGATGAATGTAGTTCTGGGTGGCGGTCTTGCGGGGCTGGCGGCCGGTCACCGGCTGAGCGAAGCAGGTCAGCCAACCGTGGTTATCGAAAAAGGGGCCCGGGTCGGTGGTTTGGCCAGAACCATCCGCCATGGCGGCTTCAGGTTCGATCTTGGCGGCCACCGCTTCTTGACCGAAAACAAGCGGATCATGGCCCTGATCTCCGGACTGTTGGGCGACGAACTGTTGACGGTGCCGCGCAGTAGCCAGATCTTCATGCACGGTAAATTTGTCGATTACCCCCTTAATCCCGTCAATGCCCTGTTCGGTCTGGGACTTTCAACCACGGCCGCGATCATCCTCGATTACGGCAAAGAAAAAGTGCGGCAGGTTATCTCGGAACCGCCCCTGGTCTCCCTCGAAGACTGGGTCGTGGCCCAGTTTGGCCGCAGGATGTTCGAGCTATATTTCAAGGATTACAGCGAAAAGGTCTGGGGTCTTGATTGCCGCGAGATCAGCATGGAATGGGTGGCAAAGCGGATCGACGGCCTTTCCCTCTGGAAGGCTGTAAAACATGCCCTGTTCAAAACAGATAGCCGGGCCTGTAAAACCCTGACCGACAGTTTTGTCTATCCCCGCTTGGGGATCGGCCAACTGTCCGATCGCTTGCGTGATTTTATTGTTGGTGCCCGCAATCAGGTCCGCACCTCCACTGATGTGCAGCAGGTATATCACACTGCCGGGATGATCAGCGGGGTGGAACTGCGGGATGACAATGGCAGTTCACTTCTGCGCGGCAACCAGTACTTCTCCAGCATCCCCCTGACCATACTGCTTGAAAAGATGTGCCCCCGGCCGCCGGCAGAAGTGTTGGCAGCGGTGGGCCGGATAAGTTTTCGTTCCCTGGTTGTCGTCAGTCTGATGCTGAATCGTCAAACGGTCACCGACCTCACCTGGCTTTATTTCCCGGGCAAAGACGTCCCCTTCGGCAGGATCCATGAGCCGACCAACTGGAGCCCGGAGATGGCGCCAGCCGGCCAGAGTCATCTT